>CANMZR010000003.1 GCA_947502375.1 Polyangiaceae bacterium | reverse complement strand
GTCCCCGGGATCAAGGTCAACAACACCACCGACGAATCCGTGACCGGCGACAAGACGACGGACCTCGCCATCGACATGCTGCGCGAGTCGAAGAACACCGAGGGGCCGTTCTTTATGTGGCTCCACGACATGGACCCGCACGACCAGTATCGGCCTCATCCGGAGTCGCCGAAGTTCGGCAAGGAGAATCGCGATCGTTACGACTCAGAGGTCTTTTACACCGATCTTCAGATCGAGCGATTGCTCGCGTTTGCGCGCCAGCAACCCTGGTGGGGACGGACGGCCGTCATCGTCAGCGCCGACCATGGCGAGGCCTTCGGCGAGCACAAGATGTACCGTCATGCCTTCGCGTTATGGGAGGTGCTGACACGCGTGCCACTGTTCATCTCCGGTCCTGGCATCACGGCAAAAACCATCGATGCGCGGCGTTCCGATATTGACCTCGCCCCGACCATTGTGGACCTTCTCGGCGTCGCGCCTTCACCTGGGTTTGTCGGAAAATCACTGGTTCCAGAGGTCTACGGCCTGGAGTCTCCACAGGACCGCGAACCGATCCTCACGGACCTGCCCGCGGACAGCAACAATCCTCCGACGCGCGCGCTGGTCAAAGGGAACCTCAAGCTCATCGTGGACGGAGAAGCGGCCCGACTCAGCCTGTACGATCTCGAACTCGATCCAGGTGAATTGAAAAATCTCGCGCGTGACAAAAAGTACGCGCCCGAACTCGCGCGGATGAAACAGCTCTTCGATGAGTCGTGGGCAAAGCTTCCGCGCGTCGTCCCATACGGAGGAGGAAAGCTTGTCGGCGGCGGCACAGCGAACGGCTCGAAAGGGCCACGCCCTTCCCCTGCCGCACAAAAATCGACCAAAGGGTGAGCCCATGGCTTCAGCTGCGTTCTGGGTGCCGTGTTTCGCAACGCCCCGTCCCCGGTCCCCGACGCTGCTTCGCGGATAGCTAAGGCTCTTGCCGAAAAGGCCCTACTGGCTCTTGCACCTTACTGGCTCTTGCAATTGGCCAACGCGGGGGACCCTCGCCCAAAAGCGTCGCGAGCGACGAATCCCTAGGCATTTTTTATTAAATAACACGCGCGAGCGATAGGCACTTCCTGTGCCTTCCGCGAACCCGCCCGAAGAGCCAACAAGCATCGTGGCGAGGGTCTAGCTAAGGAAGGGTGACGCGGTCTGGGAGCGGGAGCTTGAGTTGCCGAGCAAGGAGGTCCCGCGCGAGGCGCACCTCGAAAAGGTCAACGAGCGGGTTCTGCGCGAGTTTCGTCATGCGCAATTCAGCGCCGGCGCCGTTCGTTGTACGAGCTCGCAACGCCACATAAAATTCAGCTTCCACTCGATCGGCGTGGTTTTTTGCTGCTTTTACGAGTTCTTCGTCCGTCACTCCGCCACCTGCCCAGCGCGCAAGTCGCGTCGTCCAGCTCTCACCGTTGACGGCTTCAGCGAATACGCGCTCGACCTTTCCATCCGAGGTTGCGCCGACGGAGCGCTCGAGGGCGTTGAGCCACAATGCACCGTAGACGAGCGAGTCCGTGTCCGTGTCCGCCTTGATCCCGCGACCCAATGCGGCGCGTCCTTCCGTCACCTGCCGCTGCGTCACAGCACGCGCAATCGCGGCCAGCATCGTCTGCGCGAGGACGCTCGGGTGCTGCTCGGCCAGGTCCAAGGCCCGCGCCATCGCTTGCGAAGCTCGCTCGTGTTCGCCGTAGCCGTCGAAGACTCGCGCGAGCGTCGTCTCCGCACCGACCCCAAGTTCACTCGAGCGGCCGAGTCGGCGGACGACGAGGACAACCCCTAAGGCGTCGTCCAACGCCCGGCGTGCAGCATCTTCGGCGCCGGCATCGCGGTGGATTTCAAACGCCAAGAGCCGTGCCTGCGCGGCGGCAAGTTCGGCTGCTCCATGGGACCCCAGCTGAAACGCGCGCTCGGCTGTTTCGAGGGCAGCCCCCGTATCGCCGAGCTGGCGTTGGAGCGTGGCGAGCGTCGTCAGCCCCGAGACGGTCGGCTCCACTTTCAGCGCTTCGAGCATCAGCGTTCGCGCGGCATCGGCGTTCCCAGCGCGCAGCTCCAGAGCCGCCATTCGCTGCCGCAGCGAGGCCGCCGTCGTCAGCAGCGTGTTTTCGTAAAGCTTCGAGTCCGCGAGCGCAAAAAGTCGAGCTGAAGCCGCGAATATACGGCGGGCCGAGTCAACCGAGCCTTCGCGGACATCCACGTTGAGCGCGTTGGCGACAAGCTCGAGAGCACTGCTGAGAGAGGCGGCTGCCGGCTTCGCTCCGAGTGCGTCCGCGAGCACGAGCGGCGCCACTTCCGGCAGTTCATGTTCGATGAGTTCGTTGGCCAAAAGGTGGGCGATAGCGAGGCTCTTCGGATCGCGCCGGTAGGCTTCGAGGCCAATCCCCCACATGGACGCATCTAGAATTTCCGCTTCGAGGGGCCCCTCTTCGGATTCGGTGTCGGAGCCAATCTGGCCTACCTCGCGCGCGAGCATTCGCCAGTCCTCCGCCCGACCGTCGACGGCTGCGGCGCGCAACTTTGAAAAAAAACCAGGCCGCGCGATCCGGCTAGCCGCAGAGCCCTCGATGGCCGCTAGCGATTCGACGGCGAGACCTTGTCGCAAGTAAAGCGCCGCCATCACGTAGGCTCCGTTTTGTAGCGCGCGAAAGGCCTCGATGGCCTCGTCGTGGTCCGGCGTCTGGCGCGTTTCCTGGAACGCGACGTTGATGGCCACGGCCTGCTCGATCCACTTCGAGACCGCGTCCACGGCGCGGGTTAGGTGCGCGGGGCTGGGCTCAAAGAGCGCTCTCGAAACAGCCTGTTTTTGGGCGGCGGTCAGCACTTGCATCGGACCGCCGGTGCGCGTCTGTTCCGTCCACTTTTGCAGCGCATCAACGTGCCCTTTGATGTCCTGCTCTTGACGACTTCCTGCGGTGACGAGCCTGCCCTTCAACGCCAGGAGTGCCAGCGTTCGACCTTCGTTGCCACGCGCACTGAAGCGGCGGATGGCGCCATCGATGGCTCCGAGGCTTGCGGCGTCGATGAGCGCGTCATTGGCTTCGTCGCTGCGAAGGAAAAAAAATGCGCCCACCACCGCGTTCGCACCCCGGACGTCCAGGCCTCGCGCGAAAAGCGCGCCAGCGTGTTCGAGCTGCAATCGGACCACCGACGAAAGTCGAGCTGCCCGCGCGGGCGTTCGCTTGCCATCGCGGAGCAGCTCGTGTGCGGCCTCGGCAAAATGAGCGTTTTTCAGGTTGTTCGGACGGCCCACCGTCGCCTGAGTTTCCGCTGTCGGGTGCGCGGGCGCGGCGCCAGCATGACAGCCAGTGACCCCGAGCAAGAGGGCGGCAGCGTGAGCGAACGGCCGAAGCCGCGGGCGAGGGACGAGGCTCCAATGAGGCACGGCCGAACCGTAGCACGCCACAGAAGTTAGCGTATTTACAGCCGACTTCGCCGCGGTTTCGGGGCTAGAATGACCCCGATGTTCGACCCGTCTCGCATCTGGCAGGCCGGTCGCGACTTCGGTCGCGAGGAACTGCTGCGTGCCGTGAAGGCGCGGCGTTTTCTCGCCCAGACCGGCCTCCTTGATGACCTCGCGCTCTCGGGGATCCTGGCGTTGCTACGAGGCCGAGGACGTTTGACCCCCTCGATGACGGTGCGTTTCCACGCGGCCAATTCGCCCCACCGCACCGCGTTGATCGACGCTCAGTCCGGCCGGCGCTTTTCGTTCGCCGAGTTTGACCGGCTGGTCGACCGCACGGTTCGCATGCTCGTGCGGCTCGGGGTGGGCCCGGGCGATCCCGTCCTCGTGATGCTCGAGAACGGGCCCGAGTTTGTTTTTCTACAGCTTGCTCTCAGTCGGCTTGGGGGCTCGGCGGTCGCCGTCTCGTCCCGTTCGACGGCACCAGAGCTAGGTTTTTTGCTGGAGAATTCGAAGGCAAAAGCTGCTTTTTTTTCGGCTGACGGTGTGTCCGTCGTGCGGGCGGCTCTCCTGAACTCCACCCACTCGGTCGGCACGCGGGCCATCAGCGTGGGTGCGGTCGTCCCTGGGTTTCCAAGTTATGACGAGCTGCTCGATGCCACGACCGACGGGGTCGTGAACGAGTCGGCGAGCGCGAACGCGTCGTTCGTCATCTACACGTCCGGTACCACGGGTAAGCCGAAGGGCGCGGTCCGCAAATTTGATCGGTCGTCCACTCTTCAAATCCTTGGTTTTTTGGCGGAGACCCCCTTCCGAATTGGGCAGCGTCACCTGGCGGTCTGCCCGCTCTACCACGCGACGGCGTTTGGGTTTGTGGGGCTCTCGTTTCTGCTCGGCAACACCGTCGTCTTGCTGGACTTTGAGCCACGCGCATTTCTCGCGGCTCTCGAACGTTATCGAATTCATCACTCTGCCGTCGTTCCGACTCAGCTCTTTCGCACACTCGAGCTTGGCCCGGACGCCGTGCGGGCGACCGACACGTCGAGCCTCGTGGCCTTGTTCAGTGGTGGCGCTCCACTTTCGGGTGCGCTCGCAGAACGCACGATGGCTGCCTACGGTGACAAACTTTACAATTTTTACGGTGCGACAGAAACGGGCCTCGTCACGCTTGCGAAACCGCACGATCTTCGAGTTGCTCCAGGTACCATTGGGCGGGTGATCGCTGGCAATGACGTTCGCCTTCTGGACGAGGCGGGCGAGTCGGTCGCCCCTGGTGAAGTCGGCGAGCTTTTTGTCAAGAGTGGCAACCTGGTCGCGGGCTACCACGCCAATCGGGCGGCCACCGACGAGTCGATGCGCGAGGGATACTTTTCGGTCGGGGATCTCGCCCGAAGAGACGCTCGCGGCTACCTTTTCATCGAAGGTCGCAAGCGCGACATGATCATCTCCGGAGGCGTGAATGTTTACCCTCGCGAGGTCGAGAGTGTCCTGGCTGAGTTTCCGAGTGTCGGCGATGTGGCGGTGGTGGGACTGCCTGACCTCGAGTGGGGCGAGCGCGTTCACGCTTTCGTCGAGCCGCGAGCGGGCCTGGTCGTCGACGAGGGTCTGCTCCTTGAGTTTTGCCGCGAGCGGCTGGCTGGCCCGAAGCGGCCTCGCGGCGTGACCGTGCTCGAAAGGCTGCCCCGGAATCCGACTGGAAAAATCTTGAAGCGCGAGCTGCGCGAGCCCCAGCCGGCTTCGATGTCCAGGACGCTGCCGGACGCATCGTCCAAGACGGGCTCCGCGAGATGAAAGACCCTTACGACATTCTCGGCCTGCCGCGTAACGCGACGGAGGGTGACATCAAAGGCGCCTTCCGCAAGCAGGGCAAGGAGCACCACCCGGATCGCAATCCGGGGGATGAACAGGCGCTCCAGCGCTTCAAAGAGATCAACGCTGCCTACCAAATTTTGAGCGACCCCAAAAAGCGCGCCATGTACGACCGTTTTGGCGCCGCGGGCCTGGGTGGCGGAGGCGGTTCCGGTTCCCCTTTTCAAGGCATGCCGACCGACTTCAGCGATCTCAATGTCGATGGGATCTTCGGTGATTTGCTCGATGCTCTCGGTATTCGCGTTGGCGATCGTGGGGACGTACGGGTTGAAATTCAGCTCAGTTTTGACGAAGCTGCGTTCGGTTGCACAAAGACCATCTCGTACGATCGGGTGACGACGTGCGATGACTGCAGCGGCTCTGGAGGGGTGCCGGGCAGCGAACTCTCGTCGTGCGCTGCGTGCGGCGGTCGAGGAAAAGTTCGCCTACAGCAAGGCGTTTTTCCGATCCACATCGAGCGGGGCTGCAGCCGCTGTCAGGGCTCAGGTCGCGTCGTCTCGGAGCCTTGCCGCACTTGCAATGGCGTGGGTCTCTGCTCGAAGCGGGCAACCCTCGAGGTCGACATTGCGGCGGGCGTCGAGGCGGGGTCCACGCGTCGGATCGAGGGTAAGGGCAACCTGATGAAGAGCCGGCGCGCCGGGGACCTCGAGCTGCTCGTGGGTGTGAAACCGCACCAATTTTTTCGGCGCGCCGGTGACAACGTTCTCTGTGGTCTGCCGATCACGTTTGCCCAAGCGGTCCTCGGCGACGAGGTTGAGATCCCGACCCTGGAAGGGAAGGGGCTGCTGCGCGTTCCACCTGGAACCCAATCGGGAACCACCTTGCGGGTTCGCGGCAAGGGGATCCCAAAGCGTGTGATGGGCGGTCGCGGGGATCAACTCGTCGAGGTGCAAGTGGAGATCCCGACGAATCTCACGGAGCGACAAAAGGTGCTCGTCGAAGAGCTTGCCAAAGAACTCGGCGAAGCTGTCCAGCCGCAACAGCGGACTTTTTTGGACAAGCTGAAAGATCTGTTCAACTGAATCCTCAAGCAAACTTCTGTGACCAACGACGAGTGTGAGCGACCAGATGCCAGAGATCCGATACATCGACGTGCTGAGTGACTCGACGGGGGAGACCGCTGAACGCGTGATCCGTGCCGCTTTGCTGCAATTTCCAATGGGTGACGTCGAGCTACGACGCCACGCTCGAGTCCGCACGAAGGAGCGTGCTGAGCCGATCTTGCGACAAGTCGCGGCGGACAGCGCGCTCTTGGTGTTTTCGGTGGTGAGTCCCGAGCTGTCGAGCTTCATTCACATGCAGACCGTGGAGCTAGGAATCGAAGCGATCGACGTCATCGGTGGCGTGATTGGCAAGCTCGAGAGCTTTCTCGGTGACCAGCCGGTGCAACGTCCGGGCACGCTCCTGCCACTCAGCGCGGAGTACTTTCGTCGCATCGAAGCCGTCGAATTCACGGTGCGGAGTGACGCTGGGCGCGACCCGCAGAACTTCGTCAAAGCGGACATCGTGATTGTCGGCTTGCCGCGAACCTCGAAGACCCCTGTCGCGATGGTGCTCGCTCAGCGTGGATTGAAAGTCGCCAACTATGCGCTGAGGGCGGGCAAGCCGTTGCCGGCCGAGTTCGAGGCCGTCGCCCCCGGGCGTATTGTTGCGCTCACCATTGACGTGGACCGCCTCACAGAGATGCGGGAAGAACAGCTGCGCCGACTCGGGATGCCTTCCGACACGCGAATTCGAGTCCATGTCGAGCGCGAGATCCTCGAAGCGGAGGCGGTGTTCGCTGCCCACGCGACGTGGCCCATCGTGAACATGACGGCACGCACCGTGGAAGAGACGGCGGGGATCATCGTCGAGCTGATGTCCGGCTCGAAGGAAAGCTGACCCGCGGAGCTCCCTCGCTCATGGTTTCGCCATCGAACGGCGCGCCTATTCCAACGGCATGCCGAGGCTGAGCGCGAGCTCGCGCAGTCCGGCCTGATGAATGCGTGTCACCGTTGCTTTGCTGCGCCCAAGCTCGCTTGCGACCGCCTCGAGACTCTGACCGCCGAAGTAGTGTCCTATCAAGACCGAGCGGGCTTCCCCTGGAAGCTTCGCTAGGGCGTCGTGCAGGCGCGCGCGAAGGAGCTGTTTTTCCGCCGCCGTTTCGGGATCCACGAGGGGCTCGGCGTCCCGCTCCTGGGACTCCGAACCCTCATCTTGGGAGCCTCCCCGGGGCCGCCTTGCCGGTTGGCTTGGAGTGGCCTCATCGAGCAGCCGTTCTCGTCGCGCAGCTCGTCGCGCGTCGCTCACCATCGCCCAGCGCAGCCGTTCGACGAGGTATGGAGCGAAGGCGGTTCGTGACGGATCGTAGTGTTCTGCGGCCTCGCACAGAACGACGAGTCCGAGGCTTTCGAGGTCGCACGCGTTCGGCCGATGCCAGAGGCGCCGGGCCATCGCTTGCGCCACTTGGGCCACCAAGGCGACTTCCGGCCGACCGAGTTTGGGGCTGCCCTGACATACCGCGGGCGTCACAGTGAGCTCTTTCGTGCCTTGACCGCGTCGTTCGCGGCGTGTCGCAAAGCGTCGGGTAAATCGCGCAGCAAGCGCTCCATGAACTCGTTGTCGTTGGCCGCTTGAGTTGCGACTCGAACGAGCACGCAGGCGCCGGCGTCGACCAACGCGTCGAATTCACAGCCGCAGCGAATGGCGGACCAGGTGCGGCACGCGGCGCTTCGAACCATGGGAATTCCGGTGCGGATCCGGGACTCGAAAATATCATCCGTGATGTCGGTGTTCATAATGCTCTCACGATGGGTTATCGGCACGAGCCCGCCGGCGTTGCGGGCTCGGCACGATCCCGGCGACTGTGAACAATTCAAGGCGGGCCAATACCCTCTCGATACCCGCTCCACCGGACTCGTTGCCTTAGGCCCCGATCGCTATCCTTTCAGCGTTTTAACTTGGCCAGTACCGCCGGAAAGTGGGAACCAAGGGTGTCATGATTCGTCGTGTTGTCTGGTGGCTCTGCGCCCTCGCGAGCTTTGCGGTTGCGCGGCCCGCTTACGCGTGGCGAGACAATCGCATCACCAGCGATGAGGTGCGGATCGAACTCGACTCAACGGGTACCGCGACGGTGGAGCATCGTCTCGCAGTGCGTCTCAACGGCAACGAACGGCAGCGGGGCGTCGTCTTGAAGAGCGTCGACCCGGATGCGGTTCCGCTCCCCAATGCTTACGTGGTCCCGGCCACGGAAGCCCTCGGGAACTCGTTGGTTTCGGCTGTGCCGCTGAAGCTTGCCCTCGTGGAAGCACCGTTCCAGGCGGATGGTCCGGCGAGCCCAAGCGACGCCCGTGATCTCGACCTCAGTGTGGACGATGCAAAGGGCCTGGGCCGCGGGGCTTACGTCTTCGTCTTTCGCTACCGTACCGACTTGAAGGGGCGCGGCCTCGTTCGTCGCGAGGCGGCGATGATGCTCGTCGAGTGGCACGGTCCACGCGTTGGCGTCGGCCTCGACAATGTGCGTGTGGTATTTTCACTGCCGCCCGCCCCCACCGCTCCCCGCGCGGTGGAATCTTCGGAAGATGCCGACGGCGTCGCTTTCTTGAGCGAGGTGCGACGGACCAGCGCCAGCGATGAGGTCGACCTCGTTCGTGCTTACGTGCCAGAAGGTGCCGCGGTCGTGTGGATGATCCGCGCCGACGCACGGGCCGTCGAAGGATTGGCTCTTCCCCCCGACCTGCTCCACCCGCTTCCCGCCCCACTCGAACCCGTTTTCGAGATGCTCCATGGGCGCGCGCTTCGCGGTGTTGGGGCTCTCGTATTCGTCCTCTATGCGTTGTTGATTGGGCTGAAAGGACGCCAGGTCCGAAGGCTTGCCGCGGCCGCCAAGTCCACCATGCCGCCGGTCGTGCCGGGGCCCGAGTGGCTGCGCGTGCCGATGGCCGCCGGTGCCCTGGTCGCCGGAATCTATTTACAGCTGCTCGCCAGTCGTCCCGTTCTCGGCGCGCTCACGATTGTGATGGCTGTTTTCTTGGCGGCCCATGGCGTCGCCTGCCTCGATCAGGCCGCGGCCCTCCGTGGCCCAGGGCGTTGGCTTGCGATAAGCGAGGCCGATGCTTTCGTGAAGCCCGTGCGGCCTCGAGGCGCGCCGCTCGACCTTGCGACGACCTCGGGGAAACTCCTATTTTTGCTCTCAATGGCGCCATTTTTCGTCGGGGCCACCCTCCTTTGGTCGCGCGCTCCACAACAAGCTGTCCAGGTCGCCCTCGACGTCGTGGTGGTTCTCGCAGTGTTCGGTACGGGGCGGCTTGGCACCCTGCCGCCGGACCTCGCCGTCGAGCCGGCGGTATTCTTTCGAAGGCTCGTAAAAAACCTTCGTAAACGCAGCGGGACGGCCGGGCTTCGACTCGTCCCGCGGGTTCGTATTCCCTCGGGCGACGTCGACGCGGATGAGCTGCGCCTCATGGTCGTGCCACGATTGCCCCTGCGTGGGTTTACGTCGATCGAGGTCGGGATGACCTATGCCGTCGGCTTGGGTGCGCGCGTGCCCATGCCTGAAATTCTCCTCCGCGTGGTCGAGGGTTCGGCCTGCGATCTCGCTCTCGCAGCGCTCAGTCGAAGTGCTCGAATCACGTTAGGGCGCAAGCCCGATGAGCGCGTCTTCACCCTCTCGCCGCGCCTACCCACCGCTGCGATGACCGCTGAAATTCTGGTCGCGCTCGCACTTCGGGTGACCGACGTCGCCGCGATCCGTTCCACCGCGAAGCGAACGCCGGATACCCAAACTGCGCCTCGACCGGGGTCCAAAGCGCAAGCGGCTTGAGCACAAAGGCGCGTCTCTTCGTGGCAGCGCTCCCGTGGCGGCGCTAGACCATGCCCCATGATCGGGGTTCTACTCAGTTACCACGGGACGGTCTCGAACGTCGATGACGTCCCCGAGTTCGTCCGCAACATTCGTCATGGGCAGCCGGCGCCGGCCGAGGTCGTAGACGAGGTGCGGCGTCGCCTCGAGTACATTGGCGGCTCGCCGCTCACCCGCATCGCCGAGGCACAAGCTCGTGCGCTCGAGGTGCGGCTCGGCATGCCCGTCCGCATCGCGGCGCGGCTCTGGCACCCTTACGCCAAGGACGTCTTGCCCGAGTTGGCGGCGCTCGGCGTCACGACACTGGTCTCCCTGCCGCTGGCGCCACAGTCCGTAGGCATCTACCACCCAGGCGTCGAAGCCGCTGCGAGTGAGCACGGCATGCGGGTCCTGCGGGCAGCTTCGTGGGGTCACGAGCCCCGGCTCATCGAGGCGTTCGTCGAGGCCGTAACGGAGGCCGCGTCACACTTCGCGGTCGAGCGAGAAGCGCTCGCGGTCGTCCTGTCCGCTCACAGCTTGCCGCGCCGTGTGATCGCCGCTGGTGATGGCTACGAGAGCGAGTTTCGCGCGATGGCGGACAGCGTTGGGCGAGCGCTCGTAAGCGCCGGTTTTTCGGCCAATTCCATGCGTGTGGCATTTCAGAGCCAGGGGATGGGGAGCCGCGACGCCTGGCTCGGACCCGACCTCGAGTCGACTTTTTCCGAACTTGCCTCGACGCATCGACAGCTCCTTATTGCGCCGATTGGCTTCGTGACCGAGCACGTCGAAACGCTTTACGATATCGACGTTGAGGCCCGCGGGTTCGCCGAAAAGTTCGGTTTCACAGGTTTTGGAAGGATGCCAGCCCTCGATACGCGTCCCCGTTTCATCGATGCCCTCGAAGCGGTCGCAAGGCGTACTCTCGACAGCGCCGCTCCATGATTCGAATTCCGTCCGCGTTCCTCGGTACCGTCCTTTTTTTCATCGCTTCACGTGCGTTTGGGCAAGGCTCCGAAGCGCAGGTGCGCGCGTTGCTCGACGCCAGTCGTTACGACGAAGCCAAGCGGCAACTCGCGCAGGTGCCACGACCGGGAGCTAGCGCCGAGCTCGACGTCCTCGACGCGCGGCTCGCCCTTGTGACTGGCCACTACGACGAGGCCCTTCGATTGGCGCGAGCGGTCGGAAAAACTGGAAGTCTGGGTCGTTCGGCCGTGCCCATTGCCGCCGAGGCGCTGGCTCGCACCGGGAAGCACGACGCGGCCATCCGCGAGCTCGAGCCCCTGAACACCGACGACCAAGCTCACCGCGCGCACGTCCTGAAAGGCCAGTTGCTCATCGGAGCGGGACGTCGTGACGAAGCCGAGCTCGTGCTGATGAAGGTGATCGACGCTTACAACGACGATCGCATCACGGCCACGGACGCCGAAGGCCTCGCGTTGGCGGGACGCGCCGCGTTTTTAATGCGTCAAGCCAAGGATGCGAACCGGCTCTACACCCTCGCCGAGGACGCTGGCTCCAAGAAGAGTGTTGAGCTTTTGCGGTGGCGCGCTGAGCTTTTTGTCGACAAATACGACCCGGGTCATGCGGCCGAAGCTGTCAGCGAGGCCCTGAAGCTCGCACCGAACGACCCGCTCCTGCACGTCATGGCCGCTCACGTGAAGCTCGAGCAAACAATGGATTTTGCCGCTGCCGAAAGCGAGGTGACGGCGGCACTCGCGGTCGATCCGAAGCTGGCCGAGGCCTACTTCGTGCGCGCCGGCCTCGCACTTCGAACGCTGGACCTCGAAGCCGCGGAGCACTCCGTCCAGGCCGGTCTGGCCGTCGATCCGCTGAACCTCGACCTCTTATCGGTTCAAGCGGCAGCGCGTTTTCTTGCCGATGATGCAAACGGAGTAGCGGCCCTGAAGCACAAGGTGCTCGCGCTCAACCCCTCGTTTGCGCGCTTTTTTACCGTCGTCGGAGAGTTTGCCGAGTGGGAGCACCGGTACTCGGACATCGTGACCTTGATGCGTGAAGCGGTGCGCGTCGATTCGAAGGATGCGAAGGCGTATGCGGCGCTCGGGTTGAATCTCATCCGTGATGGGAACGACGACGAAGGGCTGGTGGCGCTTCAGCAATCGTTTGAGCGGGATGACTTCAACGTCCGAGTCTACAACACGCTCAATTTTTATCAGAACACCGTCTCGAAGAACTACGTGTCCGTGGACGGCGGCCACTTTCGGATTCGGTATCACAAGGACGAGAAGCCGGTGCTCGAGCGTTACGTTCCGCAGCTGCTCGAGCAGGCGAGGTCCTCGATGGTGGCGCGCTACGGCTTCACGCCGGCCGCACCGATCGGCGTTGAGCTCTACGCCGACGCCGAGCACTTCAGCGTTCGTACGAGCGGCCTGCCCAACGTCGGTATTCAAGGCGTCTGTTTTGGAAAGACGCTCGCCGCGCTCTCTCCCGGAGCCGGCAGCTTCAACTGGGGCATGATCGTCTGGCACGAGCTTTCTCATGTGTTTCACATTCAGCAGAGCAAAAGCCATGTGCCCCGCTGGTTCACCGAAGGGCTCGCTGAGTACGAGACCATTCTCGCGCGCCCAGAGTGGCGGCGTGAAGAGGAGCCATCGCTGTTCTCTGGGATGCGCGACAAAAAAGTTCCACCGGTCGCTGACTTCAATCGCGCGTTCACTCACGTCGACAGCCCGCTCGACGTCGTGATGGCTTACTTCGCCGCAAGTCAAATCCAGGTCTTTGCAGGGGAGCGGTTCGGCTTTGAGAAATTCCCGCAGATGCTGAAAGGCTGGGCGGCCGGCAAGCGGACGCCGGAGCTGTTTCGTGAGGTGTACGGTGTCGAGAGCGTGGAGTTCGATCGGCTGTATGGGGAGTGGCAGGCGGCAAGACTTCAGCGCTACACGAAACAGTTCATGCCCGCAGCCGATGCTCCTTCCGTGGAGGTGGCGCGGGCGTCGCTCGTGGCCAATCCCGGTAGCGCTTCCAAACACGTGGTGTTGGCGCGTGCGCTCCTCCTGGCCGGGCAAGCGGATGAGGCAGAGGCTACGTTGGCGCTGGCACTTGGCCTTGACTCGAAGGAGCCAAATGGCTTGTTTTTGCAGCTCAAACTAGCGCTCGGACGGCACAAGCTCGACCTGGCTGGGAAGCTCGTCGAACGACTGCTGGCAGCCGGCCACGATGGCTACGCCGTTCGAATGAAGGCGGCAGATATCGCCGAGGCGAAGGAAGACCGGGACGCCATGCGGCGCGAGTTGTTTGCGGCTCACGAGCTGGATCCTTCGCAAGCGGAGCCTCTCCAAGCCATTCATGACCTGGCGCGCAAACGAAAGGATGAGGACGAGCAGCTCTTTGCCTTGCGGCAGCTCACACAGCTCGATCAGCACGATAGGCGCGTCTGGCGCAAGCTGCTCGCCATGTTGGTTGAGCGAGGCCAGTGGCAAGAGGCCGTGGGGGTCGGTGAAGCGGCCATGTTCGTCGACGTGATGACCCCCGAGACGCATTTTCTTTATGCTCGTGCGCTCGCGCGAACGGGCCGCTCGAAAACGGCGATCTTTGAGCTGAATAGCGCCTTGCACGCTCGTCCCGGTCCCGACCTCGCGCGGAAGATTTACGCGATGATGGCGGAAGGTTATCGAAAGCTCGGCAAACCGGCCTTCGCAGACGCAGCGGATGGGTTTTCGAAGGCGCTGCCTGCGACGAAACGCGCTGCTTCTTCGGAAGTCGAGGAAGAGTGAATCAGTCGCGCAGCCCGAGCGCCCTGCATTTTTTGTAAAGGTGGCTCCGCTCGAGGTCGAGTGCTCGAGCCGTGCCGGCCATCTGGCCATCGTGATGTCGGAGCGCTTCGTCGATCATGGTTCGCTCGGCTTCTTCGAGCAGGACGCGCAGCGGGATCCCTGGCCGATAGAGGCCCTTTGCGCTCGGTGCCGTGCTTGTCCCAAGGCAGGTTCGGATGGCGCCTTCGTCAATCGTTTTATCCGGCGCGAGAATGACGAGCCGCTCGATGACGTTCCGAAGCTCCCGGACGTTGCCCGGGTAGCTGTAAGCCATGAGCGCGTCGAGTGCCCCCGCCGTGAGGGTGGGCTCGGAGCAATCGTTCGCGGCGGACACGAGCTTCAAAAAACCGCGGGCGAGCTCGGGGATGTCTTCGCGGCGGGCTCGGAGCGGTGGCAACACCAGCGGCAGGACGTTCAAACGGTCGTAGAGGTCAGCTCGGAACGTGTGGGCCTCGCAAGCCGCTTCGAGATCACGGTTCGTGGCCGCGACCACCCGCACGTCGACCTTGAGCGTCTCATTGCCCCCCACCCGCTCGATTTCTTTCTCTTGAAGAACGCGCAGCAATTTTGCTTGCATCGCAAGTGGCATGTCGCCGACCTCGTCGAGGAAAAGCGTGCCGCCGGTGGCCCGCTCGAACTTTCCACGGCGTTGCTTCGTCGCGCCAGTAAAGGCCCCCGCCTCGTGACCGAAGAGCTCGCTCTCGATGAGGTCGTGGGGCACAGCGGCGCAGTTGAGCTTCTCGAGTGGCGCGCCCGAACGCTTGGACTCGCGGTGAATCGCTCGAGCCACCAGTTCTTTTCCCGTGCCGCGCTCGCCACGCACCATGACCGTTGCACCCGAGCGAGCGGCCCGCGCTATTTGCTCGCGAAGGGCCACCATGTGCGGGCTCGACCCTACGAGTTCGCTCCCGCGCCCGGTCTCGGCACGCAGGGTTTTTGCTTCGGCTTCGGCGCGCACCATCCTGAGAAGGTTTTCGACGACGAGCAACAACCGGTCCGTTGAGAGCGGCTTTTCGAGAAAGTCACTGGCTCCAAGGCGGGTTGCGCGCACGGCGGCATCCACGGTCGCGTGCCCGCTCATCATGACGACGGGCGTGTCGTTGCCGCTCCGGCGGAGCTTCTCGAGCAGGTGGACGCCATCGCCATCGGGAAGAGCCACGTCGAGGACCAGCAAATCGTAGGCGTTTTTGTCCAGCTTTTCTTCAGCGAGTGCGACTCCGCCTGCGACGTCGACGCTGTAGCCCTCGAGCGAGAGCGCTCTTCGAAGCGATTGAAGAATGCTGACCTCGTCGTCGACGATGAGAATGTGACCACGGGACATAGGTTTTCGGCTCAAAAATAGAATCGAACACCGCCAGGGAGTCCTTCAACGAATGGATCCTTGAGCGTGCTCACCAGCGGAAACGCTTCGTGTTATCGTCGCACGGTGCGGACTCACGAGGAAGGGAGCGTCTCCTTGGGGCGCGTCTCATTCGAGCAGCTTCTGATTCGTTCGCTTGACCGGCGCTTGACCGGCGCGCTCGTCGTTACGGCCGATACGAGCTTGGAAACCGTCCTTGAGCTTGTTGACGGTGTGCCGTCGCGCGTTCTCGTTTCGGATGACTATTCACGACTTGGGGAAATTTTGCTCGAGCGCGGGCTCGTCACCGAGGAGGAGCTGACAGCGGCTCTGGCAAGCTCCGGCGTGCCTGTCGGCGAGGCCTTGGTCACCGCCGGTGCCGTGGACGAAGCGGTGATCAAGCGCGCGCTCGTCATCCAAGTTGTTTCGCGCCTGGTGCGGCTGTTCGGGTTGCCGAGCTCGGCCACCTGGCACTTTGTGCCGAACGACACCCGGTTTTTGAGCTTGCCCCAAGGTGAGCCGGTGGACCCGCTCCGAGCACTAGCCGTTGGGCTGGAGGCGCATGGTCCTGAAAGTCGGCGCGTCGATGCGGTGATAGCGCTGCTCGATGATGCTCCGCTCGTCCTCAGCAGTGGCGCGCATATCGAGCGTTTTGGGCTTCACGGTGAGGCGCTTACGGTCGTTACCCATATCCTTGCAGCGCAACCGACCTATGAGGCGCTGCTCGCGTCTGAAATCGGCTCACCGCAGGTCTGTCGCCGCGTCGTCTACCTGCTCGCGGCGGCCCGTTTTCTGGCGGCTGGCGCACGAGGTGCCGCGCCGTCGCAGCCATCCTCTGCGGCTTCGCTACCGAAGCTCGAGGCGCCGCTGAGGGGAACTCCGCAGACGCTCAGCCGGCTCGGTCTGAAGCGGATCGCCGTCAGTCGAGCCGCGCCGTCCGAGCCTGGAGGGTCGCGTGCGGATTCGGAGCTGCTCGGGAACATGGGGGCTCCTGAACCGCGGCCTTCGTCGCCGTCGGTGCCGCTTCCCGGAGCAGCAGCTCCAGGTATGGAGACGGGCCTATCGACGGAGGAACTTCACGACCGAATCGCCTATCATCTCGCTCGGGAGGAGCCAGGTCATGCGCTTTCGCTCTGTGAACTTGCGCTCGAGCGCGACCGCGAAAACCTCCTGGTTCGGGCTCTTCAGGTGTGGGGTCGCGTGTTGCTGCCGCGACCCGATCTCAAGGTGTTGCTCTTCGAGCTCGACGAGCTTTTGCTGATCGATCCTAGCTTCGTGGTTGCGCGTCACTACCGCGGGATGGTGCGCCGGCGGCTCGGCCAGGACTCGGCCGCTCGGCAGGATTTCGAGCGCGTGCTCTCCGATGACGCGTCCCATCGTGGAGCGCGCGCACAGCTCGCGGAGGTCAGCGCGCCTCTATCGCCTACGAGACGCTGACGCCGGCTGCAAAGTGGCTGAATGTCGCTATACTGCGCGCGACCATGTCTCAGCTCACCCTCACGCCGCTGTCCGCTGTTGGTTCGCCGGATGACGCTGCGACGCGCGACGCGCTGTTAGCCGCAGCAGAAGTCAATCCAGCCGATGCCCACAAGCGTGGCGTGATGCGCTGGGGTTATTTTCTGATCTTGAACGCCATCGCTTCGGTCCTGGCGGTCGCATTCTTCGTTGGCGTCTTTTACGCGGAGAGCCTCGACCCCTACCTTCAAGGTACCTACAATTGGCTCCTCGGACACCCCGGAGCCACGAGCGCAATGGCGTTTTCGCCGCTCGCGTGTTCGCTCTTGGTCGGCTACGGGTACTCTGCTCGGGCGCGCAAACGCAAAGCCGTTCAGGCTGCACGTGACGCGGCAGCAGCGGCTCTTCACAAGGATCCGACCACGCCTGTGGAGAACGGCAAGTGAGCCCGATGCGAGTTAAAACACTCCTTATTTGTTCGGCGCTCGCTGGCGGCTTGGGGTTTGCAGTCAGTGCGTTTGCAGTCAGTGCGCTTGGGCAGTCTCGCACCGAGCGCGTCGTGGTTACCATCGGTGGGGTTCCGCTCACCGTCGCCGATATCGAGGCCCGAATCGCCCGGGTCCCTGCGTTTCGCTTGCGCGAGCTCGGACCGACGGTGGACGAGCAGCGCCATAAGCTCATCGAGCAGCTTATCGACTTGGAACTTTTGGCGACCGGTGCGCGCGTAGACAAGCTCGACGAACGCGATGACGTTGGCATGCGCCTGCGCCGCGTGCTCGTGAATGCTTTGGAAGCCAAACTGCGTGACGAAGCGTTGGCTTCTGCCGCGGTCGGTGACGATGCGGTGCGCCGGGTTTACGAGTTGAATCGCTCGCGCTACGTTTCGGAGACGCGTCTCAAAATTTGGCAGATCGTCCTCAACACTCGCGAAGACGCGGACAAGCTTCTGAAAGAGATCCGCGATGACAAGGCTTGGGACTCGGATGCCGTCGGCAAGTGGGATGACCTCGCTCGAAAGTGGTCCATCGATAAGACCACTGCGATGAAAAAAGGCAACCTCGGTTTTGTTTCCGTCGATGGGACGACGCAGGACAAACTCGTGCGCGTCAACCCCGTGTTGTTCGCAGCGGCGAACAAGCTGCTGGAGGGTGCCATAGCCACCGAGCCTGTCCAAGATGGCTCCGTTTGGGTCATCGTTTCACGCCGCGGCACAGTGACCACACCCGAGCGGACTCTGGAATCGGAAGCGCCTGCGATTCGTCAGCAGTTGGCGAAGCAGCAGCAGGGCGAGCGCATGGAAGCCATGCTTAAGGGGCTGCGAAAGAAGTACGTTCAGGAGTTTCATCCGGAGCGACTTTCCGATGTCACCATCGATCTGGGTGGCGCTGTGTCCTCGGCGCGCCGCCCGGGTTCGCTCCCCCGTTTGCACACGGCCGTACGGCCGGGTGCACCCAGCTCGGACAATGCCACTCTGCGCTGAGGTTGCGGCACTCTTCGCTGAGGTTGCGGCACCGTTGCGGATGGCCTCGCTGGTTTTTTTCGAACGTTAGTGCAGCGTTTCTCCGCCTGCGCGGGGCTTTTGTGGGACGAGGTCGCTCGGATCTCCGCCGAAGCGCCAGGCGTAGAAAAGCGCCATCATCGACAGGAGCCCCGCGCCGTAGAGACCCCAGCCCCAGGCAAAACGCCGCACGAGATAGGGATGGGCCGGTACCGGCAAAAAGAGTCGCAGAGCAACCGTCGACAGGATCATCGTCGCAAGAATGGCGACTGCCAGCCGCGAGCTGCGCATCTGGTAAACCGTACGTCGCGAAAGGACGAGTGCGAACAACGTCACCCAGCCGATCCCTCCACCCCAAATCCACGGCAGGATGCGAGCGAATTGGAGTCCCGTGAACGATTGAATGTCCGGCGCTCGCTCTTCGAGCCATGGGGCAAAAACGAACACCAATGCGCCGATCACCGAAAGCACGAGCAAGGGACCGCGACCCCGCGCCGTGTAGAACCACCCGAGGTCTTTTTCTTCGGGTGAAGCGGGGAAGATTGGGTCGAGCCCCTCCGCTTCGAGGGAAGAAGGCAACTCTGCGAGGGGCTTCAATCCGAGCTGGCACTCGGGGCAGACGGTTCGTTCGAGGCGCGCGAACAGTTGGCGGCAAAAGGGGCAAGCGAGAAGGTCCGACAAGCCTGGACAGCATAGCTGGTTTTGCCGCTGCTTGCCGCTGCTTGCCGCTGCTTGCCGCAAGCGCTTGCTGCGAGTAGCACGTCCGGTAACCGGCCATGGACTCAAGTGAGAGGGAGACGGAACGACGCTCTGCGCTCGAGCGCATTCTCGCGCGCCTCGAGATCGATCCGGCTTCGCCCCACCTGGCGGAGGCGCTGACGCACCCGAGCTTCACGAACGAGCATCGCGGTCCAGCGAGCGAGGCGCCGAGTGACAACCAGCGGCTCGAATTTCTCGGTGATTCCGTGCTTGGGCTGTGCGTGAGCGAACTTCTCATGACGACTCTCGAAGGGGTCGACGAGGGAGAGTTGACGATGATGCGTTCGTCGCTCGTCAACGCAAATGTGCTCGCCGAGCTCGCCCGCGAGCACGAGCTCGATAAAGCGTTACGCGTCGGTCGCGGGGCTGACACCACCGGGGAGCGCCTCCGACCGAACGTGCTCGCGGACGCCCTCGAAGCGCTCGTGGGCTGCGTCTACCTCGATGCCGGGCTCGAGGCTTCGCGACGCCTCGTTCAACGGATACTCGCCGAGCGCATCGAGAGACTTGTTTCCACCGGCGGGGCCGAGCGCGATGCCAAGAGTCGGCTGCAAGAGTTGCTGCAATCCAGGGGCCTCCCGCCGCCTCGGTATCGGGTCGTCGCCGAAAAGGGACCTCCCCACGCCCGTGAGTTCTGCGTCGAAGCGGTCGTTTGCCTCCACGGTCCACTCGCGTCGGGCTCGGAGCCGGACGAGATCTCGCCAGATGGCTCGCCATGCTGGACGGTGGCTCCAACGGGCAATGGCCGCTCGAAGAAGCTTGCCGAGCAAGCTGCGGCCGCGGAGGCTTTGGGGTTGCTCACTCCCGGATGAGCGGTGGGCCGTTCAGAACTGAAAGTAGATGAACGCGATGTTGCTGCGGTCAAACATGAACAGGAACTGAACCGCGAGCGCATAAAGGGGAGCACGGAGCCAGAACGTACGACCGTTGACCTCGTGCGTTTCCGGATCACGCTGCACGAACCGTTCGACGCGTGGCACGAGGACGACATAGCCGGCGAGACATGCGAGCGCGAATAGGTAGTCGTTGATCGAGTACGCGGGGCGAAAGCCACGGAGCGTGAACATGGCCCGGAGCATCGCGGTTGCAGCGGCGAGCGTCGGGGCACGAAATGGAACCCAGGCCGCGACGAGCAGGATGAGCGATACCACGCGCCCGACGCGTTCAAGCGGGATCCGCGGACCATCCTCAAGATGCCCGACGCGTCTCTGAGCCACGCGGTGAAGCACCATCAAGACGCCGTGCCACGCGCCCCAGATGACGAAGCCCACGCCCGCGCCGTGCCACAAGCCCACGAAGGACATGACGAGCACCAGAAACACGTAACGCAGCCACACGCGCTTGCCGGCTCGCATATTGAGCGGAAAAAACAGGTAATCGCGAACCCACCTGGAGAGGGTCATGTGCCAACGGTTCCAAAAGTCGCTTGGGCTTTCGGCGTGGTACGGCAAGTTGAAGTTCTCGGGAAGCCGGATCCCAACCATCCTCGATACGCCGATGGCGATGTCGCTGTAGCCCGAGAAATCAAAAAATATTTGCAGCGCGAAAGAGATCGTCAGCGCCCAGGCGTCGAGGGCTCCGACACGACCGGGGCTGGCACTGAAGCCTTGGTCGACGAACAGCGCCAACGAATCCGCCAGCACCACCTTCTTCAGGAGACCGATGACGATTCGGTCGATGCCGGCGAGCGTCTCCAGCCAGGTGGCACGGCGGAGCTTGTCGAGTTCGGGCGCGAACTCTTTGATTCGTAGAATAGGACCTGCGACCAGATGCGGAAAGTAGGCTGGAAATAGCAAAAACCGACGCAATGGGGTCAGCTCCGCGCCGCCCTTCTGAACGTCGAGCAGGTAACTCACGCACTCGAACGTAAAGAACGAGATGCCGAGGGGCAGAATGATCTTCGGCAGCGTGAACTGGGTCCCGCCGAGCGCGTTCTGCAACTCCATGAGCCAGCGGGTGTACTTGAACGCAGCGAGCACGAGGAGAATGGCCACGACGGGCGCAGTGGCGTTCCCGAAACGAGGCTTGGTGCCACTTTTTCGCGCCGCTGCAATGCGGTGACCCGCCGCGTGCGTGAACACCCCGAGCGCGAGCAAGAGGGCGACGAATCGCACGTCCCACGCCGCATAATAAACCAGGCTCGCGCCGAGGAGCACGCGCTCGCGCCACACGCCCTCGGTGCTCCGCACCAATGGAATGACGAGGCACAGGAAAAGAATGTACGTGAAGCTCGTGAACAACATCGTTCAGCGGTCCATTCCGAGGCTCATGCGCAGCGGCCGAAGCAATTTGTCGTGCACGATGGTGTGCCCGGTTTCGTCAAAGTGAATGGGGTCCGGTCCGTCGATGAGGTACCCCCAATGGGCGTCAGGGACGGCCTTTCCGAGCTCTTCGAAGGCAGCGCCGTGCTTCAGCGCCAGGGCTCGCAGTTGTTCGACGTACGCCTGGTATTCTTCCACGAAGAACATGTCGACGGCGGGGTTCGTCGGCGCGTTGTAGAGCACGATGGCGCAGTGTTTTTCCTTGGCAAGCGCCATCAGGTCATCGAGCGCGGCCAGATTCTGTTCGAGCGGCGCTCCGACGATGTGCCGCTTCGTGCGCGGGCTGATGCCGAGTGCGCGGACCCGAATGGCGTAAAGCATCCCGAGCAATTGTCCCTTCGAGCCTTCGCGGCGCCGAAAGAGCTCCGTGTGATTCATCGCGGCCCGAAGCGCGGGTTCGGGGGACCACTGCTTCCACTCGTTCGGCGTCGTCTCGGTCGCGAGTTGTGCCGTGCGTTCGCGCCACTGTTTTTCGGCGGCGACGAAGTCCGGATGGTATGGCCTCGCTCCCTTGGTGAGTCGCAGGTGGAGCGCGTCGAGAAAACGTGGTTCATCGAGGAGAGTCTGATAACCACCTCGAATTCCCGTTTTTCGCAACGTATCGAAGCTCGCCTGGAGCACGAGTGCGGCGGGTTTTTGGGCCGACAGTTCCAGCCAAAAGAGGGATTGCCAGAGCGCCTCGGTGAAGTTTTGGTTGTCGACCGCGCCGTTGTAGACGCGCAGCTTCCCGGGCGCCTCGGCCTCCAAGCTCGCACTGAGGCGCATGCTGGTGATTCGGGGACGCAACGTCCCTACTGCGCTCCCATCTTTTGGCGGGGGAACGGTGTATTGCTGCGAGTTGCCCAGCATGAGCACCCGCCGCGTGCCCTCGGGCAGCGGCTGCAGGGCTCGTAGTGTCGTCAACAACGTGCCTCCGCGCTTTTCGTCCCAGGCTTCCGGTTCGGGCGACGGCGTCACGAGTCGCGCCTCCGCGCCGGTCAGTGCCGTTGCCACCTTTTCGAGAACGTTCGTGTGGCCAAGGGCCGCCATGCACGCGAGCGCCGCCACGCCGAGCCCGAGGAGCCGCGCTCCGGAAAGTCCGCGTTTCAATTCGTGAATGGGCGGGGCGGTGGGTATGGTTTCCAAGGACGCCCTGGTCTCAGCGAAAGCGCGCGACGGTCGCAGCGATGAGCGCTATCGAGTCGAAATCGTCTGGTTGCACTTCGGCCGCCGGGATGCGGACGCCGGTGGCCGTCTCGAGATCGAGGATGAGGTCGATGAGCGACATCGAGTCGATGAGGCCACCCGATACGATGGGCGTCGCGTCGTCGAAAGTTTTGGGTTTGCGCCGCAAATGCCGCGCCACCGTTTCGCGGATCGTTAACAATTCCTGACTCATTCGACCTGACTCATTCAAATGTCCTTGCTTCGATGCTGTCCCAGCGTTCAAGCACGCGCTTTCGCGTTTCAGTTCGTGAGATCTTGCCGGCGGTGCTCTTGACGATCCAGCGCGGCGGGACGACAAACACGTGACTTGGTGCGAGCCCCGCGAAGATGATCACGGTTTTGCGGATGCTCGCTTCGATTAGGTCCGCGTTCGCAAGGTCGAGGGCCGTATTCGCTTCCGCAATCACCACGAGTCGCTCCGTCCCAAGCGCATCATCCTCCAGCCCGAGGGCCACCACGCGACCGGGATGCACCCCGTCGAGCTCGGATACCGCTTGCTCGATATCTTCCGGGTAAATGTTCACTCCGCCCACGATGATGACGTCCTTCTTTCGCCCCGTCACGTAGAGGTGTGCGTCGTGAAGGAAACCGAGATCCCCCGTGCGATACCAGCCTTCCGGATCGAAGGCCCACCGCCTCGGTTGCTCTTCGCCCGCGAGGTAATCGTCCATCATGAAAGGGCCACGCAACTCGATTTCCCCGACGGAATTCTCGGCTGTGCTCGGGTTGAGGCGTACCTCCACGTCCAAAATGGGCGCGCCGCATGAGACGAGCACGCGCTCCCCGGATGGATCGACAACGACGAGCCCGCGACTCAGGTGGTCCCGTGAAACGCGTAACGTGCGGGGCGGATCGCTCACGACCGACTGGGTCACCGCAAAGGTGGCCTCGGCCATCGCGTAAGAAGTTTGCAAGGCCGCGGGTCTCAGGCCGTTGACTTGAAACCGCTCACGAAAGGCGCACATGCTTTCGTCGCGCACCGGCTCGCTGCAGTTGATGAGCGCTCGGAGCGAGGACAGCGCGGCACCGTCCGTCAAACGTGCGCGTTTCGCCATGAAGCTGAAAGCGAAATTCGGAAGCCAACACAAGGTTGCACGGTCTTCTGCGACGGCTTCGAGAAAACGGCTTGGGTCGAGTACCCATTCCATGGGTGCGAACATGCTCACTGTGAGGCGGAACGCGAACGGCAGGAGCAGGCAGGCCACGAGGCCCATGTCGTGATAGAGCGGCAGCCACGAAATCACGCGGTCGTCCTCGGTGAGCTCAACCCGTGCGTCGAAGGCGGCGAGTTGTCGGAAGAGCCGTTCGGTCGTTATCGGTACCGACTTCTGCGTGCCCGTCGTTCCACCCGAGAACTGGATGAACAGCGGCTCGTTCTCGTGGCGTTGGACCGGAGCCAGGGCGGCCTCGAGCTCGCCTTCGAGCAGTGCCGCATCGAGCACGGTCGCGTCTCCGAGCGAGGCGCCAAGCTCGCTTACCATGCGAGCGTCAGTGACGATGAAGCGTGCACCGAGTCGTGAAACCACCGCGTGGATGTTTCGGCGGTACTTGTCCGGATCCATTTTGGCGGTTGGCCAAGCGATGATCGCCGGAGTCATACCGGCGTGGATCGCGCCGAAAAACGAGGCCACCAGCAGCAGCGAATGCGGCATCAAGAGGGCGATGCGGTCGCCTTCGCGTGCGCCCGCTTTAGCCAAGGCGAGGGCCGCTGCTCGTGCACGGCGCCCGAGTTCATTGAAAGGAACCGCGCGATGCGAACTCCCGGGACCGAACCTGAGCCGGAGCGCGGGGAGCGTGCCGCATTCGTCGAGATCCCCAAATTCGAGACGTTTGGCGAGCAATTCACGGGTCAATTGGGTCATCGTGAATCAACGCAGTCGAGCTTTGCTCAAACGCGTGCACCGTTCCGGGTGCAGGCTCCGTTCTTCAATCCACCGCTCAGAAGACGGCGCCGAGCTCCGCGGCGAGGGTCAGCTGGGATTTTACCGCGTCGTTTTCGATCGTGCGAGGATCATCCGCAAACGGGTTGACGGCGACCGTCTTTGAGGCGCTCGGATCGGTGCCGTCGGGTACGGTCTTCAGGGCCGTGTTCGCTTCGGCGACCGGGATGAGGTCCGCGAGCACGTTGAGACCGAAGTAAACCATCTGAAAACGGAAGTCCGCGCCGATATTGATTCGATGACGGGTGAGTCGGACGGCGTCGAAGACGACGTTGTTGTTGAAGTCCGCACTCGAACCGGCGCACACGGGTTGGCCGTCGAGTGGCGTCTTCGAAGCGTCTGGCGTGGCGGGATTGTTGTCGCCTGTGTACCCGCAGTGCCCCACGGGCTCGCTGTTTGGCGTCATGTCCACCACGCCGGAATCTCCGAAGATTCGCACCCATTGGTACCCGACATGCGGCTGAAAGACGACGCTGCCGGCAATCGGAAAAGGCTTTGAGATCATGGTGTCGAACGAGGCCACCGTCAGCTTGAGCTGGGAGGTTCCGCTGATCGTTCGGATGCTGCCCGCGACCGCGAGATCCGGCAGATACCCGAGCGGAAGGTTGGTTCGAAAACCCTCGAGGAGTGAGAGCCGCACGTCGCCTCCTCCCGCGACCAGGGAGGTGTTCACCAGGTGGCCGAAGCTCGCCCCGACCTCGAGTCCGAAGGGAAATCCCTTTGCGAGTCGTACGGAGTAGAGCTGCAACATCGAGTCCGGATTGCTGTTGATGATGGAACTCTGGTTCGTCGACTTGTCGACGGGGCCCTGGGTTCCATTTTTCCAGTACGGGGCGTCGGAATCGATCGTCGTGTAGACCCCTTGAATTCCAACCTTGTAGCCGCCGAATCCGGTGGTCCTGGCAGAGTACGAAGGAACGGGAGCGATGGCTGCTCCCATCTGCGCGACGAGCTTGGAAAAGGCGAGGTCGTTCGGGAGGCAGCGAGCAAAACCTGCGGTCGGGGCGTAGTAACTCCCCACCCCGTTGACGCTTGCGATGCAGCGGCTGTTCAGGACGTAGCGCTCGAGCGCTGGATCCATCTTATCCGCCCGCGCGGAACCCGCCACGAGCGTCGAGGTTACCGCGAAGGCGCACCCTAGGAGTTTTCCGAACGAACCCATCCCACTACTCAAGCAGCGACGCTAGTACAGGTGGCGGTCGCGAGGTAGACGTTTGCGTGTTGCCGGTCACTTGAGACACGCTTACGCCCTTCAGTCATGGCCAAGGAGCGCCCACGACTGCGAGCCCCGCGCCTCGCGAACCCGCCACGGATCGTGCTCCTCGATCCAGAAATCCCGCAAAACACGGGGAGCATTGCGCGTCTCGCGGCCGCACTACAGTGCCCCCTGCACCTGGTTGGGCGGCTCGGCTTCTCGATTGACGAGAAGGCGGTCCGGCGAGCTGGGCTCGATTACTGGCCGTTGGTTCAGCTCGAGCGGAACCTCGACCTCGCCCATTTTTGTCACGAACATCCAACTGCGCGCATGCGGCTCTTTTCCGCGGTCGGTCGGAAGAGCTACCTCGAAGCACGCTACGAGCCAGGTGATGCCTTGGTGTTCGGCTGCGAGAGCATTGGCTTGCCCGAGGACTTGCTCGCCGAGCATCCCGATGAGGTTTACGGTATTCCAACGATTGGTGGCGTGCGCTCACTCAATCTCGCGAACGCGGCCTCGATTGTCACCTATGAGGCGTTCCGGCAACTCGGAGCGTTCGACGCGCTCGTCCTCGAATGACCCGGCGCAATACCAATGAGCCCGCCGGGGCTCGCGTCAAGCCTTCGTGCCGGCGTGCTGAAGCTGCTCCGACGCCTCAGGCGTCTGCCGCCATTCGAGTCGCATCGAGCTTTGAAAGAATAACAGATTGCCCGGCACCGCTCAGCCTCGCTCGAGTGACCGTCAGGGCCTCGGCGCTGGCGTCGATGCCAATGGCGTTACGACCCAGGGCCGCTGCAACCGCCAGGGTTGTCCCGCTGCCACAGTAGGGATCGAGCACCGTGTCTCCGGGGTTGCTCAAGCTCTCCACGACGCGTCGCAAGAGCGCTTCAGGCTTCTGCGTCGGGTAGCCCGTTCGCTCACGCGCGATCGGCGCTATCACCCCGATTTCCCAGACGTCGCCCATCGGAACACCTGGTGAAGCGGCTTCCGTGCGGGTGGAGCGGACCCTTCGACCGTCGGCTCCGAAGGCGGCGAGTTGCTTTGTGCGTCCCCAGGTTGCGATGGTCGATGGGGCGAGCGGTTCGTAGAGTTGGTTGAAGCGCGGCGCCATCTTGGGTGCCTTGACGTAGCGTAAAAGAACGTCGTGAACCCGCTGGAAATTGAGAGTTTTTGCTGGCCAGCGACGATATCGCCAGATGATCTCGCTGGCGAATGCATCGCGCCCGAAGATGCGATCGCACATCACCTTCAGGTAATGACTCGTGGTCGAATCGACGTGGAGCACCATCGAGCCGACGTCGGCGAGCAACTCGCGCACGCGCACGATGCGAGCCTCCGTGGCATCCAGGTAACTCTCGAAGGATGGCCACCGGTCATCGAAGGCTGCGACCTGTTCGCGCTCGAGCGTGGCGCCACGGCCACGCCGTACCGTTCGCAGGTGCAGGCGCTGCGTGTAGAAGGGTGGGTCGAGATAGGCGAGTTCCACCTTCACGCCTTCCTTTGCCAGGCCGTCGAGCACCGCAACGTTGTCTCCCTCCCAGAGCCGTACCGAAACCGCCGGCCTCGCGTGTGCAACCCCGCTCATTCGCGGTCACCATGCCATGCAGCCTGGAGGCGACACAAAAAAGCGGCATTCGATGAAACGCACCGCTAGGCTCGGATAGGATGAGCGAGGTGGTCCGACAGCCCAGGCTCGCCGAGAAGCGCGAGTCGCTCGCCGCCCTCACGGGGCTACGCTTTTTCGCCGCGGCCTGGGTGGTCTTCTACCATCACGCGGCAGCAGCCTTGCCAACGCGAACGCCATCCGGCCTCCGCAACGCAGCTTCTCACGGCTACCTCGGCGTCAATTTCTTCTATCTCCTCTCGGGCTTCATCCTCGCCTACTCCTACGCGGAGCGCTCGGCATCGGTCGTCGCACTCCGAGGTACCCGCCGCGCGTTCTGGATGAACCGTTTTTCGCGGGTTTTCCCACTTTATTTTACAGCCTGGCTCGTGACCGCGCCGTTCGTCGTCGCCCACCGCCTCGCCACGGACGCGGCCCCTCTGATGCGCGTTCTCAAGCTCGTGGTCGCGGCCGTGGTCTCCTTGGGACTCGTTCAGGCTTGGCTCCCGGGGGCGCACGCGTGGTGGAACCCGCCCAGTTGGTCGATCTCCGTCGAAGCCTTTTTTTACGCGATATTCCCCTGGGTTTTGCCGCGTTTGCTATCGCAGCGCACGTCGCGCAGGGGACTCGCGCTCGTCGTGTGGATGAGCTCTTTGCTCGTGCCGATTCTCTACATGATGTTCGGCGTCGGGGACCTTCAGCTCGCGGCCGTCAAGTACCAGCCGCTCTTGCACGTGCCGACGTTCGTCCTCGGGATCCTGCTTGCCGACGTCTTTCACGCCCAGTTGGCCGACCCCGCGAATGGCTCGCGCGTCCTTCGCCGCCCTCTGCTCCTCGGCGCCCTCGGCCTGGGTGCGATTGCGCTCGTGGTCAGCCGTCCGGTGAGCGCATTCCATCCGCTGATTCACAATGGCCTTCTCAGCCCCGCTTTTGCGGCAGTGATGCTCGCCGTTGCATTGAAAGCCTCGCCGGTTTCCGTCGCGCTTTCCGGGCCGACACTCGTACGCTTGGGCGAAGCCAGCTTTGGCATCTATATCCTGCAAGCCCCGCTCTGGTTGGTCTGGCGGAAAAACGTGAGCGGGTTGTCGTCGGGCGTGGACTTCGCGATATTCTTCGTCATGTTATGCTCCGTGGCCATGGTCACACACCGCGCCATCGAGTTGCCTTTGCAGCGGCGGCTGCGCGGTTTCAGCCGCGCAAACCCGAGTAGCGGATGACGCTCGCGAGCACGCCCCCCGGCGAATCGCCGCCGCCGCGGTCTCCGTTGCAGGTGGGGACCGGATCAGGTCGCGATGCGGCGGCTGTGACGCGGCGTGCTCAAGCCAGGGCCGCATCGGATTCGAGCTTCGTGGCGGGTGTCGGTGCTGTGACGAGGACGACGACGTACGTCGCCGTCGTCGGGATTCTCAATCTTTTGCTGCTTTATTTTGCGCCGGCGGATTTACCTGTCAGCCGGCTCGTCGCGGCGTCTGCGATGCTCTGGGTCGCGACGGTGCCGATGTTCGATGTCGTTCGGCGCAAGCCCAAGCAGGCGCCGATCTTCCCCATCATCAACCTTATTTACTTCATGTATTTTGGTCTGCCGGTGTTCCTGGGCACGGTGCTTCTCAAGAATCGGCCCTACGAAGGCGAGGAGGTGACGACGGCGGTTGTGGTGACCCTCGGCGGCTTGCTCTTGATGCAACTCGCCTTCTACTCGCCGCTCGGAAAAATCGTCGACAAGTTGCCGCGACTGAAGATGCACATCGAGCTCGACAGGCTCGCTTGGTACTGCATCGTGCTCGCCGCGGGCGGTGTTGCGCTCTCCGCAGTCGTGCTCACCTCATCCAAGGACATCGCCCCTTCGCTCAAGGCGATTGCGAACGTGTCGGTGCGCATGCCGCTCATGCTGCTCGGCGGAATGCTCGTCCTCCATCTGCGAGGAAAGCTCCGGCTGCCGCAGCGCATCGCGGCCTTCCTCTGTTACGTCACTTACGTGATGTTCTCGCTCGCGAGCGGGGCGTTGGCGCAGGTGGCGTGGGCGCTTGTCCCGATGTTCTTCGTGTACGTAGCGGAGCGCGGTACCATCCCGTGGCGCGCCGGCTTGCTCTGCGTGCTTCTCTCGATGCCGTTTGCCCACAGCAAACACGCGTTCCGCAAAGAGGTCCGCAACACCTACGTCGGTCCGTTCGACCGCGTGGCCCTCTTTTTCGACCTGACGTTTGACCAAGCGACCAGTGACCGAGATCGCTTCGCCTCGAACGCTTCCCGCACGTCAACCGAGCGCACAAGCTACCTCGGCACGTTCGCCTTCATCATCAATCAGACGCCCCATCGGATCCCCTACCTCGACGGTGAGACCTACCGCGTCATGTTTTGGGCCTTCGTGCCGCGTATCCTCGCGCCCGAGCGTCCGCTTCAGGCCCTCGGGCAAGAGTTCGGACATCGCTACCGCTTGTTGAACCCCCTCGATCACGACACGTCGTTCAACTTTGCACAAATCGTCGAGATGTACGTGAACTTCGGCATGTTCGGCGTCTTCGTCGGGATGGCCGTCGTCGGCCTTTATTACCGGGCGCTTTATGCGCTCTTCAACCACGGTCAAGGCGGGGACGGCATGCTCCTGCTCGCTTCCGCGGCGCTCGCGGGGCTTCTCAACATCGAGTCCGATGCGGGCAATGTTCTTGTCGGCGCGTTTCATTCTGCTGCGTTCAGTTACGTTGTGCTGCGGGTGGTCGTGCTCTTCGCGGAGAAGGTGATCATCCCAGGACGAGTCGACTAAGGCGCTGCGAGGACGCGTCGGTACTCGTCCAGCATGGCCCGTCCGATGCGGTCTACGTCGTAATCGTTCGCGAGCGTTCGTGCCGCCAAGCGCATCGTGTGTCCGCCGCTTGGAGCTTCCAGAATACGGGCCAACGCGTCGGCCACGGCCTCGGGTTCGTTGTCGACCCAGAAACCTGCGCCATGTTGCGCGACGCTCGCCCACGGGCACGCGCGACTCACGACGACGGGCGTGCCGTGCGCCAGGGCCTCGACCACGGTTCGACCGAAACTCTCGCTGTGCGAGGTGAGCGCGAGAGCGGTTGCGCTCGCGAGGAACCGAGACTTTGCGTCGCCGTGAACCTCGCCTATCCAGCGAACGTTCGGCCGTGGTGCGAGCGAGGCCAAGCGCGCTTCGACGCGGGCAAGCTCGCCATGGTGGTCGGGTCCGGCGAGCACCAACTCCACGTCGGGATGACGCTTCGTCAGGAGGCTCATCGCGGCGACGAGCACCTCGAGGCCTTTGACCGGGTGCAGGCGCCCGAGAAAAACAATTCGATTCGCGGCTCGCGCGACGTCGAGAGGTTCGCTCGGCAACTCGACCGGGTTCGGCACGACAAACACGTCTTGCGTCGGGAACAACAACCGAAGCTGGCTCGCCTCTTCATCGCTCGTGGCATGCACCGCTCGCGCGCCGGCGACGTTTCCGCGTTCGATGGCTCGCCAGTAGGGCCACTTTTTCCACGAGCGATGCCCGAGTGCCCACGGCTCGCACATCCCTCGTGGTGAGGTCACGTACGGCACCCCCATCGATCGCAAAAGGGCGGCCCCCGCCGTGGATGGGAAATTGAAGAGCGCGTGCACGTGGACAAGATCGACGTCGCGAGCCACGCGCTTCAGGTGACGCAGCAAACTTTGGGATGGCGCGTAACCGAGCTTCGGAAATCGGTTGAAGTACCGCACCGGAACGCCCTTATAGAACGTGCTCGCGCCGAGCGGCACGTGGCTGTTCGTCGGACCGTCTCCGTTGGTGGTCACGATCTCGAGCTCGACGTTTGCGGCGAGGAGCCCCCGTGCGAGCAACAACAAGCTTTCGCTCGGACCACCATCGCGGGTGCTCGGGTAGAAGGTCGGGTTGAGTTGAAGGACGCGCACGGGGTGGAGAGCTAGCCGGAGCCAAGTTAACTCGAAGCTCACCGCAATCGATGGCGATTGTGCAAAGGGCCGTTGCGCCTGTAAGCTCGGCATCATCATGCTAGCCGACCCTAAACGACTATCGATCTTCGTCCTCATCGGTCTCGCGCTTCTTCACGGTGTGGCTTGCAGCGACAATGGCAGTGTCGTTGTCTTTCCGAAGGTCACGGCCTCCGGTGGTGGAGTGGGTGGCGCTGTCGTTAACGGCGTAGGTGGCGCAGGTGCGTCCGTGGGTTCCGGGGGAACCGCGACTCAAGGAGTCGGAGGCACGGTCGGCATGGGCGGTGCCGGGGCGAGCACCTCGACGATGGCCGCGAGCAGTACGGTTGCCACGACAGTGACGTCGAGCAGTGCCCAATCGACGGCGGCGGCGTCGAGCGCGAGCGGTGGTGGCAAGACCTGCAAGGTCGCGGCCGATTGTGGGAGTGGGAGCTGCGGCTGGTCGTGCGCGGCAGGCATGTGCGCGCTCACCCCTGCCGCGAAGTTTTCTGCCTGTTACAAGGATGGTGGCACGGGTGCATCTTGCGACGGTGCGGGCAACTGCAACACCTGGATTGCCATCACGACGGTGGGTGCGCCCTCCGCTCGCTACAACCACTCGGCCATTTGGACAGGGACAAAGATGATCGTGTGGGGTGGCTTTACGAAGGTGGGCCTGACGGACACGGGCTACGCCTACACGCCCCTGACCGATACGTGGGCGCCGATATCGACCGTGAATGCCCCGCTCGCGCGTCACGATCATGAGGCTGTCTGGATCGGGACGAAGATGTACATTTGGGGTGGCTATGGCACTGGGAATGCCCTGGCTCCCACCGGGGGGATCTACGATCTCGCGACCGACTCTTGGACCGCCATGGCGACCACTGCTCAGCCCCTTCCGCGCCAAGCCCATGCCATGGTCTACACCGGCACAAAGATCCTCGTCTGGGGCGGTCGCAATGCCGCTGGTGCCGTGAACACAGGCGGCGTTTACACCGTGGCAACCAACACGTGGGGCGCCATGGCGACCGCGGGTCAGCCGAGTGCGCGGTCTAATTTTTCATATGGCTGGCAGCCTCCGACGAACCTCAAACCGAACGGCTATCTTTACGTTTGGGGCGGAACCGACAGCTTTGATTGGTTCAGCAACGGCGCGTTCTACGATCCGGGCACCAATGCCTGGACGGTCGTCGATATGAGCGTTGGCGCGCCGCCCAATGGAGGCTCACCGCCGACCGGCGTCCTCGAGAGTTTGTCGGCGTTTCCACAAAGTCCGACTCAAGGTTTGGGATTTTACCTGTTCGGCGGTTGGAACGGCGGCGATGTGTACGGAGACACGCTTTTCTTCTGGGATCTCGCTGCCAATGCCCTCGATGGTTACTGGTACAAATTGAAACCGGCTGACCCCGCGGCTCCTTCGCCCCGTGCACGCTACTTTGGCGTCACCTTGAACGCAGGGATCTTCCTTTGGGGCGGCTGCAACGATGCCGGTTGCGAGACCGTTCTCGGCGATGGCGGCGTTTGGCGGCCAGGCGCCAACGGGGGGACGTGGTCGTCTTTTCCAGAAGATGCGGCGCTCACGAAACGTAGCGACAATGTCGGCGTTTGGACCGGCAAGGCGGTAAGCGAAGTGATTCTTTGGGGCGGTTACGTCAACGGACCGGTCGGCACCGGCGCTAGGCGCGCGGTCGATCCAGGGTGAGCTCGCGTTAAGTCGCGGAGCGCCACGCTCACACCGCGCGGAGACTGAGGTCTTCCGGCTGGACGGGAAAACCCTCGGGCGGGCGTAAGCCGAGCGTCTCGAGCATCGCGACCCAGCGGTGCTCGTAGGTGTGGGCCGCGTGCGCGTGGCGCTGCGCTTTTGCGGCCATTTCTGCTCGCAGCTCGGGTCGGGCCAGGTAGAAATCGATCTTCTCGAGGAGGTCATCCGCGGTGTCGTATTGTGCGACTTCTGTGGCTGGGTCGAACACGTCGGCGAGCGCGGGCGTGTCCGTAAGCTGGAAGGCCCCGATTGCGGCGAGCTCGAAGGTGCGCTTGTTCGTGCCCGCGATCTCGGCGTAGTGATTCGGGTTCAGAGCGATCTTCGCCGAGAGCATCGCTCGGCATTTTTCTTCACCCGCAACGTAGTGGCCAGTGAACATCGGCGCCGTCGCGTGAGACGCCCAGCGCGGCAAGCCTCCGCCCCAAATCTTGACGTCGTGCCCCAGGAGCGGCTTCAGGCACTCCGCGCGGTAGAGGTAGCCGTTGCCATAAAGCCCAACGTCGCAGCCATAGCGTCGGCGGTCGGCGTCGCTGACGGCCACCGAGCGATGAATGTGCCGATCGCAAGACTGCGGGAGGTAGTAGAGGTGCTTGGAGGGCAGCTTCGCGCGCAGCTTGTCGACGATGTAGTGGTCTTTGAAGAACAGCCGATCGTACTCGGCGACAAAGCAGTAGCCGCGTCCAAAATTCGATAGCGCGTCGCCGAATCTCCCGAGAAGCTTTGCGTTTGGGCTCGCGCGGCGGATCCGGTCGATGAGCTCGGGGCGCAAGTCGTGCACGCTATCGGTGAGGATGATGCTCGGGCTGAAGGCTTCGACTTCGCGAACGATGCGCCCTTCCGCGAGTGCGAGTTCTCCGCCCATCATCACTCGCGAAAACGTCGCGGCGACTCGGTTGACTTGCGCTCCGAAGTGCGGCCCGAATAAGCGCTTCTCGAGGTCGGCGAGAATCGAGTAAGGATCGACCACGAGCACCTCGTAGTGCGGCTCGAGCGCGCGACGATACGAGTCCATCATCATGTCGAAGATGGCTTGACCAATGATTATCACCCGCGGGCGACTCTCTTGTGACCGCAACGGCGACGCCGCGCTCGGTGCGCTGAGCTCGACGCGCGGCGTCGCAGGGGACGGCATGGCGAGCTCGGGTAGTCTGCCCGGGCGGCGGCAACGGCCGAGCATGTTTTCCGTCCAAATCGCCTGACTCTTGCCAGTCTCGATGATGCGCGCGGCCTTCGCGCCGACCTTGATTACATTCCAAAGGCCGAGCCTGGCTACGCCGATAAGCGACTTCATCGCGGGGCCAGCTTCGGTGACGAGGATGTCCTCGAAGCCCGTGAGCCGCAGGACCTGCCCCAGAGAATCGGGCGTGAAGATCGTCACGTGCGTGAGGTCTCCGTAGATCACCTGGTTTGGGAAAAGACCTTGCCCATTGGGGGTCTGCATCACGAAGACGCCGCCCGGCAAGAGGCGCTCGTGGATCGCGGCCAAGAGTCGCAAGAG
>CANMZR010000002.1 GCA_947502375.1 Polyangiaceae bacterium | reverse complement strand
CCATCGGCAGGACACGTCATAAGCAGGATCGCGATCAGATCGATCCCGGACAGATCGGCACCGCGCAGATCGCACTCCACGAACGCGCACTTGTTGAAGCGCGCGCCGCGAAACCGTACGCCGCGAAGATCGAGTTTGAGAAAGATCATCAACTCTGCGCTGGCTCCGCTGAAGTCGACGTTGGGACCCATGGTGGTCTCGATAAGGCTGGTCTTGTCGAACTTTACACGCGCGAACGAGCTGTTCTCGATGTGCGCGTTCTCGAGGTTCGTCTTGGTCAATACCGCTCCCGATAGGTCGGCATCGATGATTTTCGTGCGCCCGAGATTTGCGCCAACAAGGCTTGCACCGGAGAGGTTTGTGCCACTGAGGTTCGCGTGCGCGAGCACTGCGTTGTCGAGTTTGGCGCCGCTCAGATCGGTGGCTGTAAGGTCCACGGCTTCGAGGAATCCCCCAGACATGTCGATGCCTGCGAGGTTCATCTTGGACAGGTCGGCGCCGGAATAGTCGCGGGCCTCGAGGCTGATGGCGTTCAGGTGTGCCATCTCGAGTTCGATGCGAAATATCTCGGCGGCGTCGCGAGCTTGTGGATCGACCGGCTCTTGTCGGTGCGCGTTCGCTTGGTAGAGGGCCTTCATGCGCTGCTCGGCCTGCAGCAGGTCTTGCTGGTACGCCGGCTCGGCGAGCTGCTGCTCCATCTCCACGAGCGGCTGGTTGTGTTCACGCGCGATCGCCAGCAGCGACTTCATCTGCTCGAGCTGCTTTCGTGCGTTGAACTTGGGTGGACCGGCGGCGTCCTTCTTCGCCTTGGCCACCTCCTTGTCGTAGTCCTTGCCGGCCGCGGCGTACCCTGCGCGCGTGCTGTCCTCGACGGCCTTGCGGTTCTTTTCGAGCTCCTCCTTGCGCGACGCACTGAGCGCCATTTGCTGGCGCACGAACTCGGCGACCGCCTGGGGATCCTCTTGATTGACTTCGGGCACGGGCTGTTGCGAATCGAGCGAAAATGCTTTGGGATCCAGCCCGGCCGCGATGAGGCGCTCGCGCGAGGCTTCGATCTCTACCTGCTGGCGGCGCTTGAAGTTCTCGTTGCGGATGAACTCCGGGCCAGGCATGTCGGTGATCTGCGCGCTCGGTCGAATGGTGACCCAGCCGAGCTCGGGCTGCGGCACAAGATCGTGCTCCGACAGCGCGAGCAGGCCGGCCTGTTCGTGATTGCGCCGCGCCACCAGCGCCTGCTGGTAATGCTCGACCGGCCGCGGTGCGCTGCGATCTTCGCACGCGAGCAGCAGCTCGGTGATGTCTTCGGCGTCGTCCTCGCGTGTCTCGATTGTGCCGCGATAAATGAGCACGCCCATGTCGTGCTCTGGGAACAGCCGCAGCGTGTCGATGCGCGTTAGGATTTCCTTGAACGAATCCGCCTTGTCTGTTTGCTGTTGCGTGACGAACACCCGCACAGCGAGCGGCGGCAGCTTGCCTTCGATGCGCGCGCGTGAGGGGTGCATGTTCTCGATGACGAAGGTCTCGTCACCCCCGAAATAGCCGTCGAGCCATTGATCGGGGGACGACAGGTTGAAGATCGTCGGGTCCATGTCGGCGGCGAAGCCGAAGGCGCGCGTCTCGAGCCATTTCTTGTCGTACGTGCCGAACTTGCTCTTGCGCTGCGGTTGCGTGAGGTCCATCCCACCGAATCCCATCGCGTCGGGGCGATCGCTTGGCGCATTGATGAGCTTCTTCGGATCTTCGATGTTGGGCAGCGCATGGAGCCGCCCGGCGGGTGTGTCGATCGCGGCGAATCCGCGGCCTTTCGGGTTTTTCTCGAAGCCCTCGCCGCCGAACGCGTGCGCCCAATCCACGGGCATCTTGGTGAACGGCTGCGGCTCGGTGGGAACGCCGTACTTCCACTGGCGATCGCCGAGCACCGCCAGCCGCTTATCGACCGAGCCGACCTTGACGCGTACGAAGCTCACCGCCGCGGCCGTGCCCCCGGGCGGATAACAACTGCCCGCCACCAGCACTTCGCCGCGCACCTTGGCCATGGCCTCATCGAGGATCCCGCTCTCGGCTGCGAGCGCGTCGATCGCCAGCGGCCACATCTCGAAGTCCGAGATCAGCTCCTTTTCCTTGCTGAGGCGAAATGCCGCCATCACGCCAATCACCAGCCGTGACCGGCGCTCTTGCTCGAACACCCGCGTGAGCAGGCTGAGCCGCATTGGTTTGACTGTCTTCATACCTTAATAAGGAACGCGACCAGATTGAGTTCGCAGGCTGCATGGGTCTCGATCTTTTGGGCCTCCCAGCTATGTGCGAAGCCGTTCATCACCACGGCCGCGCCGACGAACTCAACCTTGCATGAGGTGCCCGCGATGGCGAGACCGCAAGCCTCGAGCTTGAGAACGCAGCCGCCACTCCACACGTAACAGACCTCGGTCTTCGAGGGTCCGAGGTCAAATTTGATCAGGTTGCTCGTGACGTGTTTTGGCACGTTGACCTGATGCCGCGCGTGAATCGCGACGACTCCTCCGGGAATGGTTAAATCGAGGCTCTTGAAGGTGGCCGTATTTGGACCCCATATCCGCGTGGCCGAGGCGGGGTACAGCAGCGTGGTGTCGCCGGTGACGTGGCGGTCGTAGCTCGCCAGGGTGGACGTGCTCGGTCCGACCACGGTGCGCGAGTGAGCGCCGTTGAGTTGCTCGGTCAATCCCCCGCCCGACACCGTGGTCGTCTGTGAGCCGAGGAAGGCCTCCCGGCGCGGCGCCGCGTTGACTGTGGTGGCGTGTTCGACTTGGTAGTCCTCGGTGACTTGCCCGATGGTGAGCGTGCTCTGCGTGCTGTGGTAGGTCTCCTCGCACGCCCCGGTGACGGTGGTGCTCTGTTTGCCGATCACAAGCGAGGTCTGTTTCGCCTGGTAGAGTTCCTTGACCGCGCCCTCTACAACCTCGTCGAGCGTGCCGCCGACCAGGATGTCCTGGTTCGAGCCGTAGTCGAACAGGCAGTCACCGTCCGTGTGCATCACGATGCGATGAGTGCGCTCGTCGATCGGGTGGCCGAGGTGCAGGTAGGTGTCCTTGGTCGGGCTCGAGAAGGTGATCCACTGGCCGTCCTTGAGGTCCTCGAAGTCGAAGCGGTTGTCGCCACCGGTGTGAATCACGTTGTGGGTGTAGTTGGTCGAGGTCACGGCGCTCGGGTTGTGGGCATTGGGCACGGCGCCCACAATCAGCGGTCGATCGGGATCGCCGTCGAGGAACGCCACCATCACTTCGGTGCCCTTGCGCAGCGGGAAGTGCATCCCTTCCGGGTTGCCCGCGTGCGGCTGCATCATGCGTAGCCAGGTCGAGGCGTTTCCGTCCTTCAGACCACTTTCGTCCATATGGAGGCTGATTTGGTAGCGTCCCTGCTCGTCGAGTTGGGCGTAATCGCTCGTTGCCGGCCCATCCACGATGCCGGTGAGGTAGCCATGGATCCGCGGCCTCGACTGCCTGCGCGTCGGTCGAAACTTGGTGGTCGCGGCGATCGCCAGGATGCGGGCGTGGTAGACTTCATGGGTGCCGAGGCCGGTGAGGCGCGCGTACTCTCCCGTCGTCACGCGGGTGTTGGCGTGATGCTCGAGTTCGACGCACAGGTACTTGTCGTCGAGCTTGGGCACGAGGTGCCCCGTGAGCTCGAAGCCATAACCCGGCCGCAGTTGCAGGGCGGTCCCTTCGGCGTGAAACGACGATTGCAGCGCGAGCTCGCTCTCGGCGCGGAGCCCCGCGAGCGCTTTGCCGCGGCCGGGTGTCGAGAAGCGGTCGTCGCCGAACAGCGCGACCTCGCCAAAACCGCCCGCCAAGGCGCGAGCGGAGCCCGAAACGTCAAGGTCGGGTTTGATGCAATCGTAATCGACCAAAGTGATTTTGCTTGGTCGGCTGCTGCGCTGTGCGGAGAAGCGACGGAAAGATTCACCGGCGGATACGTCGCCCTTGCCGACTGGGTGGTAACGCACCGGAGCGTCGCGCAGCGTGGCGTGCTGGAGCGAATCGTCACGCATCACGAGCTTGTCGCAACCGTCCTGGTGTTCAAAGAAGTAGTGAATACCCTCGTATTCAAGCCATCGCTCGATGAACGCGAGGTCACTCTCCTGATACTGACAGACATGCTCCTCGGGCGCGTAGGAGCTGGTGAGTCTGAACTCAAAATCGCTGCCCTCGGCCAGTCCGGCATCGGTGAGCATCGCCTGGATGACCTCGGGCACACTCTGCCCCGTGAACATGCGGCTGTGATGCGAGAGGCCGAGCAGGCTGAATCGCGGCGTGAGACGGATCCGCGCCAGGGTGCGCTCTGGAACCTCGAGGAGGAACTCGATTTCGGTGGCCACGCCGTGCAGCGCATAGGCCTCCGGTTGTTCAAACCACAGGGATAGGTTCGCGCCGAGCGTGCCATCGAGCACCGATGAATCGGGGACGGTGACGAACGTCTCGATGGAAAAACAGCGACTCAACTGCTCGCTGCCGCGGAAGCCCACCAGGGTCGCGTGCTCCAGGCCCTTGCCTTCGATTCGAAATGCGAGGTCCATCAGCACCCGATCTTCTTGAATGGCGTCGCGTTTATTTCTAGCGGCTCGCTCGTTATTTTGAGGAGTGTAATGTTCACGCTAAGGGCGGACGCGCTGACGTTGATGAGCGTGTCCTCGAGCTTGACACCGTTGATGCCGAACGCGATTCCGACGGTCTCGCTCTTGAGCGGCGAGATCAGCGCGACGACCATGCCCCAGCAGGAGACCGTAACGGCGTCGTTATACGTGCGTTCTGCGTTGGTGTTGCCGTAGGTCGCGAAGAGCTGCGTCCAGCTTGGCGTGAATATCTTGCCGCTGTTCTTGAACGTCCAATCGACCGTTGGACAGATGTATGTGGTTGGACCAAACAGCTGCGTGACGCTGCCGTCGAAGGTGTATTTGCATGCGCCCGGAACCGTCACCGTCTTCGGACCGCAGTGCATTTGCGTCGAGTCAGCGCCGTTCACGGCCATGTCTTGCTTGTCGTAGGTGTGCGTGGCGCCGCCGAGGACGAGCGTCTTCTGCGTGGTGTCGTAAAGCTCGAAGCGCTGCCCGGTGACCGAGGTCTTTTGCCCGGCGATGTAGAGCTCGCTGACCAGGCCCGTGACCGTGCTTTTGTGCCCCGTCTGGTAGGTCTCCTCGACCGCGCCGAGGACGGTGGTGCCTTGCGTGCCGACCACCTTCGATGTCTGCGAGGTGTTGTACTTCTCGGTGACGTCGCCCTTCACGTCCTCGGTGAGCTTGGCTCCGACGCGGATGTCCTGATTGGTGCCGATGGTGAAGCGGCAATCTGCGTCAGAGTGCGCGACGACGTAGTGGCTGTCGTCATCATGTGGTGTGCCCAAGTGCAGGCGACTGTCCTTGGTGGGGCTGCGCACGTCGAACCATTGCTTGCCGTCGAGATCCTCGATCTCGACCACGTTGTCGCCGCCGGAATGAAAGATGTTGCGGGTGTGGTTTTGCGAGGTCACCACGCTCGGCGTTTCGGCGTTGGGGACGGCCCCGGCGATGATCGGTCGATCGGGATCGCCGGCGATGAAGGCCACCATCACTTCTGTGCCCTTGCGAAGGGGCAAGTGCCAGCCCTCGGGGTTGCCAGCGTGGGGCTGCATCATCCGGGTGCGCACGGAGGACTCGTCGCCCTTGCGCGCGGTCTCTTCGTAGGCGAGCTTGATGCGATAGCGGCCCTGATCGTCGAGTTGAGCGTAGTCGCTGTCGTCGGCGCCATCGATTGTCGCCCGCACCAAGCCGGCGATGCGCGGGCGCCTGGCCGCTCGGGTCGGGCGGAACTGCACGTCGGCTGAAATTGCCCGCGCCCGCGCCTCGTACTCGACGAGCGGATCGATGCCGATGCGTGCCGCCAGCTCCGCGGTTCGGGCTCGCAAATTGCCGACGTGCTCCAGGTCAATGCACAGAAACCTGCCGTCATTGATGGCCTGGCGCGGGTGACCTGAAATCTGAAAGGTGAAGCCCGAACGCAGATGACTGGCCGTGCCGCTTGCTTCGAACACCGTTTCGACCGACAGCAGTTCCTCCTTGCGGATCGTAGCAAGCCGCTGCGCATCCGCGGGCGCGAACGCGCGGGCGTCGTGGATGACCACCTCGGCGCCAACGAGGTCGCGCACGTCGGCCTCGCCCTTCACGGCCAGCGCCGGATTCTCGTAACGATAATCGGTGAGCCGGACCAGCTTGGGAAGCAGTCGGCGCCGCTCGCGGAACGCCTCGCATACTTCGCGCGTGGCCTCGCCTCCAATGACGGGAAAGAACGGCACCGCGCTCGCGCGCGACGGCTGATGGCGCGACATCGAATCGGTGATGATCAGTTTGTCGACGCTGCTGTCGTGCTCGAAGAAGAAGTAGATGCCTTCGTGCTCCATCAATCGTTGCAGGAACGCGAAATCGCTCTCCTCGTGCTGGCTCACGTGCGGCTCGGCGGCGTAGTCGCTGTCGAGCCGAAGCTCGTAATCGTTGAGGCCCGCAACACCGAACACTTCTTTGATGATGTCCGGCACGGTGCACTCGGTGAACACGCGGCTGTGACGCGATTGCGTGAGCAGCCAGAAGGTGGGGCGCACATCGAGGCGCAGAAGCACACGCTCGCTTATCTCTTCGAGCACTTCAAACCCGGCGATAAGACCGTGGATGTGGGCGGGATCGACATCCGCAAGGCCGCCGCGAATCGACAAGGTCAGCCCTTGCCCGAGCAGCGCGTCGCGAGCCGGGATGGCGTCGATCGGAACCGTCACGAACACCTCGAAGTGCAGCAACTGCGACAGCCCCTCGCGGCCCCTGAAGGCGACGAGTTGACCCTCGTCGCCAAGGGTGCTGCAACTCAGCTCGAAGGACTCTGCCAGCGCGTTCATGGTCTCATATCACCGTGTAATTTCCGGTTGTCGACAACTGGAACACCACAAGGTCGATCTTGACCACGCCGGGCTCGCACACGAGACCGTTCAGCGCGAGGGCAACGCCATTGATCTCGACCTTGCCGGCAGTGAATCCACTGAAGATGCCGAGGCTTTCGAGCTTCAGTGCCGACGCACTGATGTCGGTAAGTCCCCAGCCATTGATGGTCGGCTCTGTGTCTTTGTGATCGGCGACGGCATTTTCGCTTCTGAATAACTGGAAGTCCGTGAGGTCCGGCGCCGTGTAGCCCACGGAGGAGCCGATCCACAACAGACTCGCCCACAGCGCGCTGGTGTCACCGTATTTCTCGACGACGCCCGAGGGGCAGATCTCCATCGAGGGTCCGAGCACCATCTCGGTGAGGTTGCCGACGTGCGTCTCGCTGGTGGCGCCGGAGCCGCGCGTCCAGTTGCCGATCCAGGTCTCACTGGTGGAGCCGAACACCTGCTGCATCTGCGAGCCGGAATAGGTCTCGCTTCTGGGGCCGACGACCAACGTATCGTGGCCGTTCTGAAACAGCTCGTCGCGCGGCTGCTTGGTGACCGTGGTCTTCTGCGTCGACAGGTAGAGCTCGCTGACCGCGCCGTCGACGGTGGTCTTTTGCGGGCCGTCAATGGTCGAGGTTTGATCGCTCGAATAGGTTTCTTTCACGTCGCTCACGACCTGCTCATCGAGCACGCCACCGACCTCAATCAGCTGATTGGTGCCGATGTCGTAGAGGCAATCCTTGTCGCTGTGCAGCGTGATGTTGTGGGTGCCGTGCTCGGGGTGGCCGAGGTTGATATGCGTGTTGGCCGGCGGCGTGTGAATCCAGATGAATTGCTTGCCCTTTGCGTCCTCGACCTCGATTCGTGTGGAGCCCCCGGTTTGAAGGACGTTCTGAGTCGCGTTGGACTTCGTCACCACGCTCGGCGTCACGGTGTTCGGCACGGCGCCCGCAATCACGGGGCGGTCCGGATCTCCCTGAAGAAATTGAACCACCACTTCGGTGCCCTTGCGCAGCGGAAAGTGCCAGCCCTCGGGATTGCCTACGTGAGGCTGCATCATGCGGATGCGCGTCGAGGCATTGGCGCCAGCGACCTCCCCTTCGTCGAGGAAGAGCTTCACAAGGTAACGCCCGTGATGGTCGAGTTGCGAGTAATCGTCATCTGCCGGACCGTCGATGCGGCCAAGCTGGTAGCCGTGGATGCTGGGCCACGGCGTGTTCCGGGGTGCGCGGTAAGGAACGTCCGCGGGAATGCACTCGATGGTCACTTCGTAGCCTGGGGGCAGTCGGACGCCGGCCAGCTCGAGCGCGTCCTGCCCGAAGGCGAGCTCGCCTTGCATGCCGCGGTGCTCAACGCGGGTAACGAAGTATCGACCGGACAGCCGTGGATGCTCGTTAAGTTCAATAACGAAGCCGGGGCGAACACCGAACAGGGTCCCGCGACCCGTAAAGATAACTTTTTTTGCCACGCGCTCTTGGCCGTGAAGGGTGGCGAGACGCTGCGCATCCTCGGGCGAGAAAGTGCGCTGGTCACCGAGAACGAGGGTTCCTCCACCGCCCTCGACGGTTGCGCTGCCGGTGATTTCGAGCGCAGGTTTCACGTAGTCCTGACCGCTGAGCGTAAGACTCGCAGGCCCGCCGCATTCAAGCGCGCGAAAGCTCGCGAGGGACGCGCCCGCACTGGTGTCCCCTCCTGCCACGGGCCGGTAACGCACCACCGCGCAGTTTTCAGCAGAACTCGAAGTGTCGACAATCTCGAGCTCTTCGACTCCCTTGCTGCCGTGCTTGAAGAAATAAAAGAAGCCCTCGCGTTCAAACCAGCGCGAAAGAAAGGCGTGGTCGCTCTCGCGATACTGAACGATGTGCTCTTCTTCACCATGCGCCTCGTGCTGGGTGATGCTCCAGGGCATGGTCAGCTTTGCACGTGCGAACACGTCGCCGATCACGGCATCGAGCTTCTGAAAGGTGTACGCGCGACTGTGAGAGGATTGGGTCAGCTTGAACAATTCGGGTACGAGCACGACGCGCACGAGGGCAAAGTTCCCGGCCGCATGGACCAACTCAACTTCGCGGAGGATACCGAAGTAAGGCGCCTCGTCGGATGCGTCTTCGTGCTCTTTTACGATGAAAGTCGCACGCTCGCCGAGGAGAGAATCAAGGTCGAGGGACGCACAGGCAGCGGCCGTGAGCACCAGCCAAATGTCGAACTCATAGGGTTGGCTGACGTTCTCGACGCCCCGCACCGCCACGACAAGACCGTCGGGTGGTAGCCCCCCATCTCGAAAGTCGAAGCGCGACATCGCCGGTCAATCTACCTGATGATTTCATTAAGTGACTGCTCTTTCCTCAACTTTAAACGTCAGGGTTTTGCTCTAAAAGCCACTTCTCGTAGCGGTCATACGCTTCCTTCCATTCGGCCATGAGCTTCGATTCGGCTGCGAGTTTGGCGAGCCAGTGGCCGTCGAGCAGCCGGTGTTCCGCTTCGCCAGACACGCCGTAGCGAACCCGCGTCGCAGCGAGGTGGGCCGGGTAGAGCGTGCACTCCGCACACAAGGATGCGTAATGAAATAATTGAATACTCGCAAGATGGCTAGGCAGCGGCGGCTCCTGAGCAGGCGGCCTCGGGGATGTTGCGACGTGGGTCCCATCGGTTCCCACGACGTCGACCGCTTTCATCGCACTGGCATCCGCGCGCAAGCGTGGCGCTTTCGCAGGCCCAAACGGTGTGGCTGTCGGTTTCAAAGCAGATGGATTTGTTTTGAGCGCTTGCTCTTGGCTAGACGTAAACGGCAGCACTCGTGGATCCGCCAGGTGGACAGGGGATGAGCCTTCCGTCTTCTGGCTCGTCCAAGGTAGCGCCATCAAATCGCTGTCGGATAACGCTTTGACCTCGCCTGTCGTCTGGTGACGCGCGTGTAACGGTTTCTCTTCCCGCGGTGTTTGCGTCAAGGTTAGCGGGACATGGGTGATGAGGGGCTGCGCGGGCAGCAGGGGTAAGACCGAAAACGGAGGTTGGGACAGGCTTGCCGGGGTCAGCGGTGGCAGGGGTTGCGACCACATCGCCGGGGCCTCGGGCAGCAGGGGTTGCGCCGGCAGCAGGGGTTGCGCCGGCAGCAGGGGTTGCGCCGACAGCAGGGGTTGCGCCGACAGCAGAGGCTCCCATGCCAAGGGCGCAGGAGTCCGTTCGTCCGAGGCCGGCACGGACTTCAACTCAGTTGGAGGCTCCGCGCGGAGCAATTGCCAGGCCTTTTCAATCCGCTGCCACTCGGCTGTGCTGCCTCCCATCATCGCGCTGTGAAGCGCATCGAGAATGTCACGCGCCCGGCGCAGATGCTCCTCATCGAGAGCGGTATCGCCGCAACGTTTATCGCGAAATATGGCGAGCGCACTATCGGGAGTGAGCATCAAACCGGCGAGTGAGAGAGAGCCCGCGCGGATGTCCCGGCTTGTCCGTAGCGTTTTTGAACTGCCATCATCGCCGTCGGCAGCCATTCGGGAAGCCTAGCCGATCCGGTGCGGAGCGCGCGAGTCCGATGGGTGCTTTCGAAACGATTTGGTTGGATGGATCGGAGCGCTGTTCCCAGTAAAGGAATGGTATTTTTATAAATGCTTGCTTTTTATCAATCAGGATGTCCGAAAAAAAGGTGGCGTCAACGAAGCTGCTGAGCGGCCAAGGTTCCGATGCGGGGACGGTCCGCGTCTGCCCGCTCCCGCTGGTTCGCAAACAGGCGCGCGGGCCTCAACTAGAGTAAGGCTCAGACGATGTGCAGAGCATGGATGATCGTCGGGAGCTTCTGGATGGTCGCGCTGTCGCTGGCGGCGTGTGGCGGGGGCGTGGGTACGGACGGGGCCGCCGTTGGCGGGCCCTGCACGACCAACACGGATTGCTCGGGCGGCTCGCGCTGTCTCAACAGCGGTGACTTCCCGGGGGGGACTTGCGCGGTCAACTGCGCGAGCCATGATGACTGTCCGGCGGGGACGCGCTGCGTTGAGAAGGAGGGTGGTGTCTGCCTGCTCGAGTGCCGCGAGCCTGCCGAGTGCCGCGGTGGCTACACCTGCAAGGGCAAGAAGAACTACTCAGGCGGCGGTGAATCGCTCGTGTGCATCGAGGATTGAAGAGCGTTCTGGAGATGGGTCAGCTTGTAGCTCCCGGTCCCATCTCAGCGATATCGAACATGCTCGGCGTTCCGTGAGTCTCCGGCGGGCCTCCGAGTTCGCGTGCGCCTTGGGTCTCCTAGCGAATCGGCGAACAGTGTGGGTCAAGCGACGTGAACGCCGGCGAGCCCGTAAAGTTCGTCGACGTCCAGAGCGAAATCGATCGACTCGATGCGCGCTTGCGTGCCTGCCTCGTAAACCGTTTTTTTCCAAGCGTCGCTCTCTCGCCGCCAGACTTCAACGCGTCGGCGGTCCTGCGCGATGAGCACGTACTCTCGCAGGGAGGCGAGCATTTGGTAGCAAAGGCGCTTGTCCTCGCGATCGTAGTCCTCCGTGCTCGGGCTGAGGACTTCGACGACGACGCGCGGGTTCGTGACGTGTGTCGGGGATTCTGGAGCGCGCTCGACTGGATCGCAGACCACGGTAGCATCGGCATACGTACCGATCCCGGCTTCGCGGATGCGGATGCGGAGATCCGATGAGTAGACGCGACATGGGCTGCCGCGCAGATGCGTCATCATCATGCCGCCGACAGCCAGAGAGAGTGCCGCGTGCTCGACCGAGCCGCCCGCCATTGCGAAGATCTCTCCGTTTACAAACTCGTGCTTCACCTCCGGACTCTTCTCTTCGACGTCGAGGTAGTCTGCGAACGTATGGTGTCGTCGAGGTGCCGCGTTCTTCATGGTGTCAAAGACAAAGTAGCACGGTGCTCGTGGGCATCATCGGAAACGCAACACCAAACATGGAGCGGGCGAATCGCTGAACCTGGCACAGGCCCACATAAACTCTCGATACCGTCGGTGCGCGCTTCAGGCAAACGTCGGTCGAAGCATCCACGCTGAACCATCGAGGCCTCGCGTTCAGCGACCGTCAGGTGTCGACTCCGTTGCGCACGACGGACAGCTCGCTAGACCCACGCCGAAAAGGCCCTACTGGCTCTTGCACCTCACTGGCTCTTGCAAATGGCCAACGCGGAGGACCCTCGCCCAAAAGCGTCGCGAGCGACGAATCCCTAGGAAGTGGCGAGCGATAGGCACTTCCTGTGCCTTCCGCGAACCCGCCCGAAGAGCCAACAAGCATCGCGGCGAGGGTCTCGCTACGCTCCAGGCTTGGCTCACCACGCGTACCCGAGCCGGGGGCCCTTAGTCTTGGGTGCGTGCGATGTAGAGGTGCGCGCTGCCGAAGGCCAGTGGGAGCCGGGACTCGACCGTGAGCCGTGCCGCCTCCATCAGGGCCGCGAAGGCGCTGGGGGTCGGGAATGCCGCGATCGATTCCTGCAGGTAGCGGTACTCCTTGGCACCGCTCAACCAGGCTCCGAGACGCGGCACGACGTGGTGCACGTGGAATTTTGCCATAGGTCCGATGAAGCGACCCTCCGGCTCGTTCAATTCAAGGACGAGGACTCGCCCGCCTGGTTCGGTCACGCGAGCCAGCTCTCGCAGTCCCTGCAATCGATCGGGAACGTTTCGGATCCCAAATGAAATGCACGAAGCTGCGAACTCGGCGTCCTTGAACGGCAGGGCCTCGGCCGAGCCCTCCTGGAGCGATACGCGTCGGGTGAGACCCTCTTTTGCGAGCTTCGTGTGGCCCACCGAGAGCATCTCGAGCGAAGGGTCCAGCCCCACGACGCGGGCCTTCGGATACGCCCGCGCGATGGCAATCGCCACGTCGGCTGTGCCCGTCGCTACGTCGAGGACGTCCCAGTGCGTCCGCTCGGAAGGCGGCTCGCGCGTCGCCTCGAACAGGTTCTTCACGAGGAGGCGGCGCCAGCTTCGGTCGAGCCCGAAACTCATGATGCGATTCAAAAGATCATAGCGCGGAGCGATGCGGTCAAACATCGCTCCGCTGCCGCCACGGCCACCATCGGGGTTGGTTTCAATCGTCATGCGTCGGTTCCTTTGAGGGTGGGGCGCCACTCGAGTTGAGCTGCAAGCTGGGCGAGCTCACCTGGGTCGAGAGCTTGTGGCCCATCGCTCTTTGCGTGTTCCGGGTGCGGGTGGCACTCGACCATCAGCCCGTGCGCACCGGCGGCGAGTGCGGCTCGCGAAAGCGGAGCTATCAAGTCGCGCCGTCCCGCTGCGTGAGATGGATCGACCACGACCGGGAGCCGATGGACGTGCGCGATGAGCGCGACCGCACCGAGGTCGAGGAGGTTGCGCGTGGACGGATCGAAGCTCCGAAGCCCGCGCTCGCAGAAGACCACTCCCTTCGCCCCGGCGAGCAGCAGATGCTCGGCCGACAGCAGCCACTCTTCCACCGTCGCCGCCATGCCGCGCTTGAGGAGCACCGGCATGCCAGCGCTTCCAACGGCCTTCAAAAGTCCGAACGCCTGCATGTTGCGCGAGCCCACTTGCAACATGTCCGCGTGCCCGGCGACACTCTCCACGTCGCGCTCGCTCAAGACCTCTGTGACGACGGCGAGACCATTGGCTTTGCCCGCCTCGTGGAGCCACGCGAGTGCACCGGTGCCATGGCCGGCGAAGCTATAGGGCGATGAGCGAGGCTTGAAGGCCCCACCGCGTAGCACCCGGCCGCCGGCGACTTTCACCGCGCGCGCGGCCTCGCCGATTTGCTCGGGTGACTCGACGCTGCACGGTCCCGACATGAGCACGGGAGGAGCGCCCTCGCCAATCTCGATGCCCGCCACCGTGACGCGCATACCAGCGCATGCATCGAGACGCGGATGCGCCCGAGGGGGGCTCCACACGGCCGCCACGCCTTCGATGGCCTCGATGCGCTCGGATGAAACGTGAGCGGAGTCGGCCCTCACCAAGAGGGCACGGGTGACGGAGTCTTTCACGAGCTTTTCGGTCCAGAGCCCGAGCGCTTGAAGCTCGGCGGTGACGCGCTCGGCGTCGCGGGGATCGCTTAAGGTAACGAGCATTGGATCTCCTTCGATTCAGGCGGTGCGGTTGACGGCGGCCGATAGGACGGCCTGAAAGGTGGTGCGAGCTGGCCCTTCGGGCAGGAGCAGGAGCGCCTGCTCCGCCTCCCGTGCCTGCTCGAGCGCGAATTGACGGGCGGCTTCGATGCCCCCGGTGGCGCGAATACGCTGGAGCAAGCCTTGCCATGCTGCGCCGGTTGGGTTGCTGTCGCTTGCGAGGGCCTTTAGCTCATCGAGTAGGCCAGCGTCCCGCTCGATGGCCACGAGGGTCGGCCAGGTGAGTTTCCCCTGCGCCAGGTCGGCGAACAAATCCTTGCCCACCCGAGCCGGGTCGCCCTCGAGATCCAAGGCGTCATCGATCAATTGAAACGCTCGTCCAAGTGCCATCCCGGCGGTTGCCAGAGCGGCGTGTTGCGGCTCGCTGAGTTGCCCGAGTCGGGCGCCAGCCGAGAGCGCCCAGCGGAACAAACTCGCTGTTTTTCCGTCCACAATTTCCAGGTAAACGGCCCGCGACAGATCGAGTGTGCCCCGGCGTTCGAGCTGCAGCGCCTCCGCCGCGACCATCTGCGAGATGGTGGCGAGCAGGTCGGTCAGGACCGCTCCACGGTCCGTGCGCTGGACGCGGCCAAGCGCCTCGATCAGCAAATAATCACCAGCGAGAATGCTCGCCGAGTTGCCGAAGATGATCCGCGCAGCCGGGGCTCCGCGACGTTCGGACGCCTCGTCGAGCACATCGTCGTGCAACAGCGTGGCGGCGTGCACGAGCTCGCTCGCGACGGCGAATTCTCGTGCGCGCCAGTCGTCGGAAACCCCGGCGAAGCGGGCGCCGAGGAGCGCGCAAATGGGCCTTATCCGTTTGCCTCGCTGGCCCAATAAGTGCGCCGCTGCACGCTCGGCAAGATCCCCCTGCCGTCCGCGGCACAACTCGTCAAGCTCGCCTTCGATGGCTGCGAGGTCGCCCTGGAGCCACTCGCGCAGTTCATCCAGTCGTGATGAGAGCGCCACGAGTCCGGAGTTCTCGGTGGCCGCTCGCAAGGAACCTAGCGTGCGCACCGCTCCGCCTCGGTTCGAAACGGTGCTAAGGCTGCTGTCATCGGTCATGGTCGTGCCTTTCGTTCATCGGGTCACTGCGCGTTTCTACGAGGTGGATCGAGCTGGCATTGTGTTCTTCGGGCGCATCTTCGAGATGTGCCATGCCACCTACGAAGAGCTCTTGCTCGCCGGTGGCTCCAGCATCGAGGCGCTGATTGCCGAGGAGGGCGTTGGGATGCCGCTCGTCCACTCCGAGGCGGATTTCGTCCGTCCGATCCGCCTGCACGACCGCATCGACGTGGCGCTCCGCGTGGCGCGCGTCGGCGAGCGCTCCATCACGTTCGCGTTCACCCTCACCGGAGCTGATGCTCCGGACGATGTGCGCGCCGAAGCCAAGCTCGTTCACGTCTTCGTGAACATGGTGGGTCTCACTCCCGAGCGGCCGCCGGAGCGTTTCATCGAGGCCCTTCGTCGCTGCTCCCTCCTCGAACGCTTGCCCGAGTGAGCCGCGAGCGAGCTTGCCGAGCGGCGTCCTCGGCAAGGCTGTGCACCATACGAAGCGCGTCGGGATCTTGTAGCTTGCGATGAATTGAAGGCAGTGCGCGGTGAGCACGGCGTCGTCGATCGGCTGGTGGCGTGCGACGAGCAAGGCCTGGACGTCGCTGCCGTTGCTGCTTGAAGGGCTCCCGAACACGGCGGCGTCTGCAAGCGCCGGGTGCGTGAGGAGAGTCCGCTCCACCTCCAGCGGATCGATGTTCTCACCACGATGAACAATCGCGTCATCGCTTCGTCCGGTCACGGTCACCCATCCGTCCACCGTGTGTCCAAGATCCGAGGTCGCGAGTTCCCCGTTCACGGTGGGCCCTTCAACGAGCAAGCGCCCGTCCGTGACCCGGACGCGGTGAAAGGGCAGGGTGGGAAGCCCCTGTTCGAGCGGCGCGAAGTCCCCGGGCTCACGGGTCGCTATTTGCGAAGCGGCCTCGGTCATTCCCCACGTGAGGGCGACCGGAACGCCAAGCTCGCGGCAGCGGTCAAAGAGCACCTTGGAGGTGGCCCCGCCGCCGAGTAAGATCGCGCGGACGCGGGGATGAAAGGCGCTGGCCGAGCGAACGGCGAGGACGCGCTCGAGCATCGTGGGCGTGAGCGATGCCAGCGTGACCAGCCCCGAGTCGAGCGCACTCGCGGCTAGCTGAGCCTGAAAACGCTCGTGGATGAGTACGGTCGTCGCTCCGAGCGCACAGCGCCAAAGCACCGACAGTCCGCCGATGTGATGGAGCGGTAACGCGCAGAGCCACGTGTCGTCGGCGTGATGACCGATGCGGAGCGCCGAGCCAAACGCGCTCCACGCGAGCTGTTCGGCGGTGAGCTCGATGGCCTTCGGGGAGCCGCTCGAGCCCGAGGTGGCGACGACCACGCGCACAGCGTCGAGCGACCAAACCGGCTCCGGCATGGCCTCGTCATCGGTCCCGAGGAGAGCGCCCGCGGTGGTGTTGTGGGGGGCGTCGAACGCGCGAAGTGCGGCTCTCTGCTCGGTCTCGGTCGCCCGGTGTGGCAACGGGCAGGCGACCGCACCGAGCCAACCGATGGCGTGAAAGAGGACGGCCCAATCGACGCCGGGCAAGCCGTCGATGGTGACGCGCTCACCTGCTCTCACCCCGCATTTTTGCAGGGCGCCCGCCACTTTAGCGACCCGCACGACAAGCTCCTGGTAGGTCACACGCTGCGTGGCGTCGATGAGCGCAAGCTGGGTGGGTCGGCAAAGCGCGCTCGCCGCCAAGGGATGCGGAACAACGGCCGTCGCGCGTGCTCGGCCTGGAAACAGCCACTCGGCTCCGCCGACGGGCCTTGGAGCCAGGCCCAGTCCCGACGCGTTTGGCAGCGTGACCCATCCGCGACGCGCTGTGGGCGCAGCCGCGACGTCCCGCTCGGGTGACCAAGCCAGCCCGTGGGTGCCGGGCAGCGTTGCCGCGAGGTGCATTGTGCCGGTTCGGCCGATGGCTGATTCGAGGGCGTGGGTGACGACTGCCTGAAGCCCGAGCGCCGCGGCCTGAAGGGCGAGGCGCCGCGCCACGAGCAGACCGCCGACGAACATCGGCTTCAGAATGACGACGCCGGCTGCACGAGCTTCGACGACTCGGGTGAGCGAGCCCGCATCCGTAACGTCCTCATCAGCCGCGATTTGCGTGCCTTTCGATACTGCGAGTGCTTGCAAACGCGCCATCTGCTCGAGCTGCCCGGCCGCCACCGGTTGCTCGATGAACTCGACCCCGAAGGGCGCGAACGCGTCGATGGCGCGCTGGGCATCCGAGAACGAGTACCCGCCGCCAGCGTCGAGTCGCAGCCTGGCCGTCTCGCCGACGAGCCGTCGCAGCTCCCGGAGCCGGGCGACATCCTCGTCGATACAGGGGCCGAGTTTCAGCTTGAACACCGAGGCTCCCGTACGGGTCAGATCGGCATCGATGGAGGTCACCAAGGTGTGCGTTGCAGCCGTTTCGGAGGCGCTGTCACTCAGCAATTGGGCAATGCTTCTACCCGCCTGGCACCCCAGCAAATCGAGGAGCGCAAGCTCGATGGCCGCCCGTACCTCAGGCTCCCATTCGGCATCCGCGAGCCAGGTATCCACAGCTTCGGTCGCTTCGAAACTCTGGCCCTCCAGTTGAGCGAGCGCCATCGGAAGCCTCGCCCCGACGGCCTGATCGCTGGAACCGAACCCCGGAAAACACGCGGCGTCGCCCCATCCGCACGGCCCGGCATCGCTGTCGAGTCGAACGAGGTAGCCCCGGCGAAAGCGAACCGGCCCATGCGCCGTTCTGAGCGGGCGACCGGCATCGAGGGTGTACGGAATGAGCGCCGTACGGCGAACGGTGAAGCTCGTCAAAGGAGGGCGCCTCCCGCGAGCAAAAGATTGAAAAGCAGCCCAAGTTGCGCCGTTTTTGCAAGCTCTTGGTTGAGCTCCGCGCCGCTGGAGGTGAGCACCGAACGCGCCCGTTGCATGGCGAGTGGCAGGGTGAGGAGCGGCAACAGCCAACCGAGCCGTCGCTCGAACCCGGCGAGCCCGATGGCGCTTCCGTAAGCAAGCAGGAGCAGCGTGACGTACTCGCCGTGGCCGAAACGCTCGCCGAATCGCACGATGAGCGTGCGCTTGCCAACCCGGGCATCGCCCTCGCGATCCCGCAGGTTGTTCACGACCAGGACTGCCGTCGCCAGCGCGCCCACGGCCACCGATGCCGCGCCGCTCCTGGCCGTGAGCCGGCCCGTCTCCGCGAGGAACGTGCCGTTCACGGCGACCACGCCAAAGAACGCCATCACGAACGCATCGCCGAGTCCGATGTATGCAAGCGGGAATGGACCCGCCGTGTACGCCACCGCGCTAGCGATGGCGGTCGCTCCGATGGCCAGCGCTGGCCACCCGATGAGTGCGACAAGCCGGAGCCCCGACGCGATGGCCAACGCGATGGCGACGAACGCGCCCATGCGAACGTGCGAGGCCGAGAGCCATCCCGACTGGGCCGCGCGTGGCGGACCGATCCTGTCGGCGTCGGCCCCGCGGATGAAGTCTCCGTAGTCGTTGTAAAGATTCGACGCGATCTGGAGACTGATGGCGACACCGAGTGCGGCGAGGCTGGCGTCCCAGCGGTGACGTCGCTCTGCCGCCGCGAGTGCCGCGCCGACCACGACCGCCCCGACCGCACAGCTCAGCGTAGCCGGTCGAGTGGCGGCCAGCCACGCGCGTAGTTGGCCCGGATTGGCAGCTTTTTCATTCATGATACGAGTGCCTCTCGGGCGACGCGGCTCGCTTCGGCGTGCGCCGAGCGTCGGAGCTGAGAACTCTCGCCGCGCTCCACGACGACTTCGAGGACGTGCACGCCGCCCTTCTCGAAAGCCCCCGCGAGCGCTGTGGGAAGCGCTTCGGCCGTGAGGCTTTGATGGGCGAGCTCGAGTGCGCGGGCAACGCCGCCAAGGTCGCCCGGGCGGGGGGTGAGAAATAGCCGCTCGAACGCCGTCGGGTGCTGCGCTATCGGCAGTTCGCCGAAGATGCCGCCCCCGCCATTGTTCACGACCACGAGAACAAGTTGGAGTCCCGCGGTGCGGGCGAGTGCTCCGGCCGCCTCGAGCCCGTCGAGATCGTGCAGGAACGCCAAATCTCCGAGGAGCGAGGCCGTGGGTCCGCCCCCGCTGAGCGCGACCCCAAGCGCAGTGGCGACGGTGCCGTCGATGCCGTTCACCCCGCGGTTTGCGGTGATTGCAATGCGATCGGTCCTGGCGCCCGAGAAGCTCTCGAGATCGCGGATCGGCATGCTGCTCGCGACGTGCAGATGCGCCCCCACAGGGAGGCTCTTCACAAGTTCGTAAACGATACGGCCCTCCCAGTTGCCTTGAGCCGCGTGCCGGTCGAGCTCGGCGCGCGCGGCTCTGTCGCTCGCGAGCCAGGCGGCTGTCAGGGCGTTTTGAGGGCGTCCCTCCGAACCTGAACTCGCGGCTGCGAGCTCCCGGCACAGCTGCGCAGCTTCCGCCACGACGAGGCGGTTGGCGACGCCGCCGCCGTCGAGCCAAGCCCCGTCGGCGTCCACGAGCGTGAGCGCGCCGGCGTGTCCGCGGAGCCAGGTGGTCACGGACTTTGCGGTCGGCTGCTGGCCGATTCGAAGGACGTGCGCGACGCGCAGTGTTTCGGCAAGATGCTCGTCACGGAGCAACGAATCGGCCGTGGTGACGATGCGTGAGGCATCCCCGTGACCGAAGCGGAGCGCGCTCGTTGCGTCGGCGAGCACCGGCCAATCCAGCGCGTCGGCGAGTGCCGTGACGGCTTCGGTGAGCTCTGCTCCGTCGCTGGTGGCCGGTGCCATCGGCCCGCAGACGATAGCGCCCGAGGCCGCGGCACGGAGCGAATCGAGAAGCGTCGTGAGGTCCTGGGGTGACAGTCGAGCGCGACCTCGGAAAACGCTGGAACTGGCGCCGCCGCTGACGACGCTCGGACGCTGCCCTGGGGCATAAAGTGGCTCGCGAAAAGGCACGTTCAAGTGAACGACCCCCGCGGGGCCGCCGAGGGCGGTGGACACGGCACGTGCGGCGATGTTCTGGAGCCAGCGCTCGCTCAGCGCCACCGCCGGCTCGGGAATGGCAATGCACGCGCGCGCATGGTCTCCGAAAAGCCCACGCTGGCTCATCGTCTGGGAAGCCCCGCAGTCTTGCAGCTCGCCCGGGCGGTCGGCCGTCATCACGAGCAGCGGCACACGCCCTAGATTGGCCTCCACCACGGCTGGAAATTGGTTGGCCCCCGCGCTCCCCGAGGTTGCGAGAGCGACTGCAGGGTGGCCGGTTTTACGTCCGATCCCGAGCGCCATGAACGCCGCCGCTCGTTCATCGAGCACGACGTGGAGCGTGCACTCCGCCAGGCTATCGAACGCCAGGACGAGGGGCGTACTGCGTGAACCCGGTGACACGACGACGTGCCTCACACCGGCGCCGACGAGTCCGCGTGCGAGCGCGTGTGCAACGCGTTCATTTTGGACCAGCGTCTCCTCGGGTGTCATGGCGTCGCCCCGATCTTCGGTGCGTCCACGGCGGCGCCAAGGAACGATTCAATCGTCTTTTCGCTGCTCGTTCGCAAGGTCGTGCGTCCAAGCTCGAGCTTCTGCGCGGTCTCGAGCCACTCGGCTTCCGGGTCTGAGTCAAGGACGATCCCTGCGCCTGCAAAGAGCACGGCTTCGCCGGCGGCCAAGAGCACTGAGCGAATGCCCACCGCGAGGACGCCGTCACCGTTCGGGGCGCTCCAACCTATCGGTGCACCGTAATAACCTCGATGAAGCCCCTCGTGACGCGCGAGCCAAGCGAGTGCTGGCGCCTGCGGACTGCCACCGAGGGCGGGGGTCGGATGCAAGCTCTCGCACGCGGTCAAAAATTCCGCCGATCCTCGGAGCATGCCGCCCATGGACGTTTCGAGGTGCACCAGCCGCTCGGACCGCAGCACCCGCGGTTGGCCTTCGACCTCGAGTGCGTGCACGTGCGGCTCGAGCGCGGCTCGCATCGCATCGACGACGAGCCCATGCTCTTCGCGGCTCTTCGGATCGGCCAACAGCCGCTCGCCAGCGGGATCCAGGCTTGCGAGGGCCGTTCCCGCGATGGCGCTCGTCTGGAGCCGCCCGGCCGTGCTGCGCGCCAGCACCTCGGGCGTCGCTCCGAGCCAGGCGCGCTCTGGCCCAAGGAGCCATGCGAAAGCGACCGAGTACGGCGCTCTTGCCTTCAAAGCTGCCAATTGCAAGAGCGGGTCAAACGGCATCGCCGAACGTACGGTCTCGCTCCGTGCCACGACGACCTTCCGAAAAACGCCTTCGCGGATCGCTGCCCGCGCCGCTTCGAGGCGGGCCGTGAAGGCAGCCCGTCCCAGGTCCCGCGCTCGCTCGGTGCGGTTGGGACCTACGAGCGGCGTGACGGAGGCACCATGGCTTTCGGCTGTTTGCGTCACGAGGTAGGCCGCGCCTTTGGGCGTGCGGACGAGTACCCGTTCGGGTAGCCAGGTGCGACCAGCGGGCCAGCCAGCCCAGACAGCGTCACTCGCCCCAAACGAAGCGGCCCCAAACGAAGCGGCCCCAAACGGTATCGCATGGAGCAGCATCGGAAGCCCCGCTGCCGCCGCTTCGCATGCTGCGTTCTCGTGCGACTGTTCGACGCGGAGTGAACGCCCTGCGAAGGCATCTCGAAAGCCCCCTGAACCCTCGCTCGACCAGGCGCATCCGGAGGCCGAAAACTCGAGCGACGACATGCCATCTCGCCAATGAAAAGTCTGCCCAAGACCCTCAGTCGGCAGGCTAAACGCGGCGCCGTCCGGAAGACGCTCGACGTGTCGATGGATTCGAACAGACATGACGACCTTGGAACATATTGTTCACGATGGGGTGAACAACTGCTACGACTATAGCGATGACCGAAAACGAAGCAAGTGTCATTCGACGGCGCCGCTTCCAGGATGCTGCAAAGAACGACGGTTCACAATGATGAGAACAGCTGTGGTCTCCGAGACTTTCCGTGGGGTTCCTCCAAGTGATCATCTGTCGCTCAGGGTTGGGCAGGTCTGCGAGTCCGTCGGGGCTTTCATCGAGTACTGGGGCTTCAAGGCGATTCACGGGCGAATTTGGACTCTTCTCGCGCTCAGCACCGAACCGCTGACGCAGATCGAAGTGTCGGAATTTCTCGACGTCAGCCGTTCTCTTGTCAGCGGAGCGATGGCGGAGTTGCTTCAGCGTGGCCTCGTGCAACCGAGCGATGAGCGGCGGCAGGCTCCTTATCGCGCCGTGTTTGACATCTGGCCCACCGTCTCGGATGTCCTGCGCGAGCGGGAGTGGATGCTGGTCGAAACGGTCCGCGTCGCGCTCGAAGGGGCCCTTGACGCGGCCTCGATGGCCTCCGAGAAGCCGCCGCGCTTCTCCGTCGAACGCATGCGTTTTCTTTATCGCATGACCGAGCTGGCGCAGGGTTTTCTTCGGATCCTGTTGTCCCTCCGTGTGCCGCGCAAGCTCGACGGACTCGGCGGCTGGCTGAAGGACACGGCGAAATTGATGCAGGGCCTCGGCAGGCTCTGATAAAAAACGCCGATGTCCCTTCTCACTGGCGCGGCGCTTCAAACGGCTGGTCTGGATGCCGCGACCGCGGAGGCCTTTGTCACCGCCTATGAGGCCCTCTGCACCGGCTTCGGTGCCGACGTGCTCGGGTTGTGGCGTCACGTCGCCAAGGAGTTGCTGGGGCCGGCCCAACCCTTCGAGGTTCACCGCGTCGTGCACTCTATCGTCTTCGCAGACTGGCCCGCGTCGTTGGGCCCTGCGCCAATCTGGGTTCCGGGACCGCGTGAGCTCGAGTCGAGCAACGTCGCACGCATGATCCGCGCGCTCGAGGTCGCGGATTACGCGGCGCTTCACGCTTTCTCGGTGGCCGAGCCGGAGCGTTATTGGCGTTATGTCCTCGACAAACTTCAGCTAGCGCCAGTGCTTGCCGGGGTGCGGGTGCTCATGGCCGAAGATGGTCCCGAGTCGGCGCTGTGGCTTGTGGGCATGCGTGCGAACCTCGCTGAAGCGGCCCTCGCTCGCAGCGAGTCGAATCGCGTCGCCGTCGTCTTTCAAGCCGAGGGCGGGGGCCTTGAGCGGCGAACGCTGGCGGAGCTCGAGGCCGATAGCGAGCGGGTCGCGCGGGGGCTTTCGGGCCTGGGTCTTACCGAGGGGGACGCCATCGCCATTGCGATGCCGATGACGTACGAATCCGTTGCGATTTATCTAGGGATCGTGCGGCTGGGTGGCATCGTCGTTTCGATTGCCGATAGCTTCGCGGCTGGTGAAATAGCGCTGCGCTTGCGCATCGGGGAGGCCAAGTTGGTGTTCACCCAGGACGTGATCGCGCGCAGTGGCAAGGCGCTGCCATTGTACGAGCGCGTTCAGGCGGCGACGGTCGGGACGGCTGTCCGCGCTATTGTGTTGCCTGCGAGCGGCACGCTGGCACTGCCGCTCGACACGCGCGATGTGTCGTGGGACGCGTTTCTCGCTGGCGGCGCAGGGCAGCCACGCTCGGCGGCCGAGTACTGTCCTCGGTCTGCCGAAGACGTGACGAACATCCTCTTTTCGTCGGGCACCACCGGTGAGCCCAAGGCCATCCCGTGGACGATGCACGCGCCCTTGAAAGCCGCTGCGGATGCGTTCGCTCATCACGACCTCAAGCGCGGGGACGTGGTGTGTTGGCCCACGAATCTCGGCTGGATGATGGGACCGTGGCTCATCTACGCCGCGCTCCTCAACGACGCGACCATCGCCCTCTACGAAGGGAGTCCACTCGGTCGCGACTTCGGTCGCTTCGTCGAGGATGCCCGCGTCACGATGCTCGGCGTCGTTCCGAGCCTCGTCAAAACCTGGAAGGCCTCGGCTTGCATGGACGGGCTCGACTGGAGCCGGATCCGCTGTTTCAGCTCCACCGGTGAGGCCTCGACGCCGCATGAGATGCATTGGCTGAGCGCGCGCGGCGGCTACAAACCGGTCATCGAGTATTGCGGCGGGACGGAGATAGGCGGTGCTTACATCACCGGGACGGTCATCCAACCCCAGGCCCCAAGCGCTTTCAGTACGCCCGCTCTTGGCTGTGCGTTCGTGCTCATCGATGACGATGGAAACGAGTGTGATCAAGGCGAGCTCGCGCTGATCCCACCGCTCTTCGGAAGCTCAAACCGCCTTTTGAATCGCGACCATCACGAGAGTTACTACGCGGACATGCCGAGAGGTCCGAAGGGCGAGGTCTTGCGCCGCCACGGCGACCAGGTGGAGCGGCTCGGTGGCTCTTATCGCGCGCTCGGTCGCGTCGACGACACGATGAATCTTGGCGGCATCAAGACCTCGAGTGCCGAACTCGAGCGGATCTGCAATCGGGTAGGGGGCGTTCTCGAGTCGGCTGCCATTGCGGTTCCGCCCGTCGGGGGCGGTCCAAGCCTGCTCGTCGTCTATGTGGTGATGGCCGACGGCAACACGTGCGAGCTTCCCGAGTTGCAGCTCGAACTGCAGCGCGCGCTCGCCCGCGAGTTGAACCCGCTCTTCAAAGTTCACGAGCTCGTGCTCACCGCCCAGCTCCCGCGAACCGCCTCGAACAAGGTTCTACGCCGTGTGCTACGGGGTGAGTACCGCGCGCAAAAACGTTAGCTGGCGAATCAAAAACCGTAACGAATAATCGCGCTACCCGAACCGCCTGCACGAGCTTCCTTGTCCGCTCACCGGCTCGCTCACCGATTCTTGTGCGCGAGTGCTTGGACCTCTCCCCAATCTCCTCGCTCCTCAAAGAAGGAGAGAAGGATTGGAGCGTCGAGCGCCTGTAGCACATGTGCTACACTTGGTTGTGTGAAGACCATCCCTCAACGGGAGCTCCGAAATCATAGCGGCGAGATTCTTCGAAAGGCAGAGCGCGGACAGCAGTTCGTCATCAGCGTCGATGGCCGCCCGGTGGCGGAGCTTGGCCCGTGCCGAAAACAGGCGTGGGTGACGAAGCGCGAGTACCTGCCCATTCTCGCTGAAGGGGCCGTGGATGCGACCTTCTTCGATGACATCGCCGACATGGGACAGGCCGATCTCGACTCCCGGTGGCCAGAGTGAGTCGAGGCATTCTCGACACCTCCATCGTCATCGCAGGCGACGACGAGGAACTGAGACCGGTCCTACCGAAGGAGGCCGCGATCTCCGTCGCGACCCTCGCGGAGCTGCACTACGGAGTGCTCGTCGCCAAGAATGACGAGACGCGGCGCCATCGACTCCGCAGGCTAGGAATCATCGAAACAACCTTCCGTCCGTTAGCGATCGACGAAAAAGTCGCGCGGGCGTACGCAACGGTCGCACACGCGGTGAAAGCTGCCGGCGCCCAGCCACGCGCCCGAGTCATGGGTTTATGGATCGCGGCGACGGCGCTCGTCCACAAGGTCCCCATCTACACCCGAAATCACGCCGACTTCGCAGCGCTGACCAGTCTCATCGACGTGCGCTGTGTATGACGCGTGCGCCGGGTCCATCTCGACCGGCGACGCACATCGTGCTGAGGCAGAGCCTGCGCTTCGGGCTCCGCGGGCCCCGGTGAATCCCCCGGCGCGCCTGCTCCCGCCAATCGGCCAAGAACAACAACCATAAAACGAGGAAAACCGGTCGCGAAACTCGTTCCACTCGCGGCGACGAGGCAGAAGCGCAAGTCGCTCATCGGCAGCGTTACGATCGTCGATCCGAACGACGATCTTCTCTTAGCCTGGTGAAAGGGCTCACGCTCGACGGTCCAGAGCATGGCGGTGGCAACATCGATGCGCTGGCGTTTTCGCGGGAAGGCGAGTTGCTGGCGGCAGCGAATGCTGGCACAGTTGTCGTCACGCGTTGGCGACGCGCGGAGGAACTGTTGCGGATTGCATTGCCGCACCATCCCCAGACAAACGTGGCTGTGCCGGTGTTGGCGCTGGCGCTGGACAGCGACAAGCTGGCCGTCGCGACCACGGCCTACCTCGCAGCGTGGGAGCTGACGAGCGGGCAGATCGTCGGTTCACCCCAAGCCATGCCGCGAGCCAGCAAGCTTCACTCGGGCTCGTTGGACTGTTCGTCCCATTGCGAGTGGTGAACATGTGTGTCCGGGGGCGGGACGGCCTCAGTCCACCCGGATGCGCGCGAGACCTGCGACCCAGCCGTCGGCGAGCTTGTGCGCCCACACGACGCGGAGCGAATCGAAGAGGGCGACCCCGGTCCCGCCGACGAGCCGCACCGAGCAAACTTCACCGCGCGCCAACTCGCAATCGACCGCAATTCGCATCCCACCTGAACTTGCGTTCATGACGACGCCGGTGCCTTTTCGAGGGCCGAGCACTTCGACTTGCACGGTGCTCGGGAGCCGCCTCGCGGAGCGCCGATGTCGAAGTTCTTCAGGTAACTCGGTCGAACTCATAATAACGCGATGCATTGTTTCTTCCCCCGCCACACTCATAACCGTCAACCTGCCCAAACGCTACCCTGACAGCACGATTATGTAAGTAAAAGTCCACTTTTTCTAAGGCAGCGCCCGTTTCGTCGGCGCTCCGTGCACCTGGCATTCCCGGGGGTCGAAGCCATCGCGGCCGTTTGAGCGTGCGCTCGCCCGGCTGCGTCACAACTCACTATGTTCTATTCAACACTTTATTTCAAGTACCGTCTACTAAGACGGTTATACTGAAAAGAGTCTGCTGAATACTTTATAGTCGTTGGCTCGAAGGCGGCGCTTCGTGGGCTCGGTATCAGAGGACTTTCGTCGCGCAGCCAAGCACCACGGTCACCACCGTGTCGGGGTTGTCCTCGGCGGCCGTGCAGGCGGCTGGGCAAAGGATGATGTGCGCGGGCGCATTGGGAGTGTCGTAATACCAGGCCACTCCGGAGCAAGCCGCTTTCGATGCCACTTGCGGAATCGTGCTCGCGACGCCGCCAGCCTTGGGCGCCATCGTCACGTTGACCAACTCGGGGTCCACTGGTTTTGTGGGATCGGGCGACCCGGGAAGCTCCAGCGTGCAAGCGAGCTGTGCCGTCTTGATCTTTTTTAGCTGGGCTCGCAGTTCGGTCGTCACCGTGCCCTTGTCGATGAGGAAAGCCGCCGTGCTTCCACCGGCTTTTGCGATGGCGTCGAGCTGACTCTGTTTTGAGCCGACCATGCCGATGACGTAGGTGAGCACGCCCGCTTTCGATTGGCTCTCGGCTGCGAGCTGGGCGATGTGGTCGATGTTCTCATCGCAGCCTTGAGGCTCGCCGTCGGTCAACAGGATGACCGCTGTGCGATGGTCGCTGCCCGCGTGTGCAGTGGCCCAGGCCTCGGCTCCGGCGAGGGCCGCGTGCATCGGTGTCTGGCCACCCGGACTCGTTGCCTTCAGGGCATCGACGAGAGCTTTTTGTTGAGGATCGGCATAAGCCGGCTGGGCATTGAGCGCGGCTGCATCGACCAGCGGCGTCGCGCATGCGCCGACACTGCAACTTGGAGCGCTGCACCCTGCGACCGGTTGCTCATCGGGGAAAAACCGAAGCGCAACCGATAGGCCAGCGGACTCGGGATCTTGGAAGAAGGCTTGAAGGGCGGTCGTCGCGTTGGCCCATTTCTGGTTGTCGAGCATCGAGCCGGAGCGGTCCATCATGATGAACAACGTGACGGGGATAGGCTCGCCCACGAGACTCGCGCTCGCGCACGCAGCGAACTCATCCGAGCCGGTGCCCGTGCTGCCGGTGAACACTCCGGAGGTCTCACTTCCCGCGGTCGCCGACGCTCCACCCGCACCCGAAGTTCCAGTCAATTCATTCGAATTTGAGCTTCCGCACGCCACCGCGAAAACCACCAAAGCGCCGAGCAGTCCCGTCGTTCGTGCCATCTTCTCCGGCTCCTCGGTCTGTCAATTGGCCTGGGTCGCGCAGCCGAGCAAGATCTTGATCTTGGCCTTCTCGTTCGCCTGCACGGATGCACACGTGCTCGGGCACAGCAGGATGGCCGCCGGCGCTTTGGGGTCGTCGTAATACCAAGCTTGAGCGTTGGCTCCGCACTGGGACGGATCTGCGACTTGGGAGATGGTGACCGGCTTCGTGCCGTCGCCAGCGTCGTAGGCGATGTTGACCTGAGTGGGGTCAATCGTTTGGTTGGGGTCGGAGCTTTCGGGCATCGCGTAGGTGCACGCGACGACGCTGTTCTGGATCTTCTTCAAGGCGGCGAGCAACTCCGCCTGAGCATTTCCATTGCCGATGAAGAATCCTTGGCCGGTGTGCCCGCCCTTCGCGATGGTGTTCATCTGGGATTCTTGCGATCCCTGGAGTCCGACGGCGAAGGTCAGGATCTCTTTTTTCTGAAACGCGCCCTCGGCGATGGCGGCGATGTGGTTGATGTTGACGTCGCAGGCCGTGGGCTCCCCGTCGGTCACGAGGACGACGACGACTTTGGACGCGCTTTCGGACTTGGTCTGCTCGTCGACGGCCCAAGCGGTGGCACCCGCCAACGCGGCCGACATGGGCGTCAACCCGCCGGGGCTCTTCGAGTTGAACAGGTTGGTGAGCGACTGAACCTGGCTCGCGGCGGAGAGCGGGCCGAGCGGAACTTGTGGGGTCGCGCAAGCGTTCACGTTGCAAGAATTCGGCTCGCAGCCGGCGTCGGGCCAGAACCGCAGGGCCACGTTGAGCCCCTGCTGTGCCGCAGGATCGTTGAAGAACTGCACGAAGGCAGACTTCGCATTATTCCACTTGTTGTTCTCGTTCATCGACCCGCTCTTGTCGACCTGTAGGAACATCGAGACCGGAATTTTCGTGGCCTCGTTTTCAATCCCTTCGCATTGCTGAAAGTCGCCGCCGGCACCGGTCGTACCTGGGTCAAATCCCGTGGCCGTGCTGGGTGTGCCGCCGCCCGCTCCGCCGGCTCCTTGGGTTCCGCTCGCGTCGACCTTTTCGGGGTGCAACGTCGTGCCAATCGTACCGTTGCAGCCGGGCGCGAGGACGGCTCCGGCGAGGATGAGGCTCGGCGCCAACAACACTTTCCAGGGGCTGGAATTCGTCTGCTTCACACGGTCGAGTCGTTCCACTCGAGTCAGGTTTGCAGCATTCACGCCAAAGCTGAATTGTCACAAAGGTTTGAAATTGCAAGAGAAGCGCACAGACCGTCCGCGAAGTCACGCACTTGGACACGCGGATGGACAACCCAGTATGGATCATCGATTCACCCCCCCCGTTGGAGCAACAAAAACCTCTGCGGCGCTCGGCGGGCCTCGCCCTCAGCAAAAAGGGTTCAGCCGGGCAGGGTTCGGTTCAAGTTCTCGAGCGCTGCGGTCGCCGCTGCGGCTGCGTAATCGATCTGCGCTTCCGAGCCCGCCATGATGAGACGGCCCGTGGCACCCCAAACGATGATGTCGATGAGCTTCACGTTGGCCGCCTTCAACGCTTCGTTGCAGGCGATCGAAAGGTACGCGGCGGGCTCGGCCTCCATGATGAGGACGGAGTCGCCCGCGAGGACCATGTTGCCCGAGGCATTGCCGGTGAAGGCGATCGCGTGGTCTTGCTCGACGGAGCGGATGATTTTGTTCTGAAGGATTTTGCAGCGTGCGCGGTCGGTCACCTTGAGACCCGAGGCGTTGAGCACGGCCTCGCCGGCGGCCTGCACTTCACCCTGATCCTGATGGTGGAGCTGCATCATGCCGAACACGCGCTCGGTGATCATCGCGCCGAGATGCACGCGCGTCGCCTTGAGCGCTTGGTCGATCTTCGCGTGGATTTCCATCGCTGGGGCGATCTCGACGAAGAGTGCCGCATCGTATTCGCGGGGGTCGTAGACTCGATTGGTTTTCGCCATGTACTGGGCGAGCTGCTGTTGCAGCGAATCGATGAACACGTAAGCGCGGAGCTGGAAACCGGTCGATTCTGCCATGGCTGTTCCTCTCGAAGGCCGAAACGGTAATACGGCGGGGCGGCTAACGGTAGAGCTTTTGGGCCTCGCTCAGAGAAGGTTTGCAAGTTCGGCCAGGATCGCCGTGGTAACGGCGCTCATCGAGGAAGCTTTCGCGGCCCCGACGAGGTCGAAGGTGAGGGGGTTGCCTTGTGCGCAGACCCGCTTGACGGCCTCCTCGATGGCATTGCCCGCGCGCTCGAGTTCCGGGGCGTTCTTGCGCGGCCCGAGCCAGCGCAACGCCTCGGCGGTCGCGAGGATCATCGCCATGGGGTTCAGCTTGTTTTGTCCGGCTTCTTTTGGAGCGGAGCCGTGGATGGGTTCGAACATGCCGTGGTGTGCGCCGACGTTGCAGCCGACGGCCATGCCCATCCCGCCCTGCAGGACGCTCGCGAGGTCGGTCACAATGTCCCCGAACATGTTGGTGGTGACGAGCACGTCGTAGTGTTCCGGTTGGGTGATGAGCCACTGGGTCAGGGCATCCACGATAGCGATGTCCTTCTCGACCTCCGGGTATTCGGCGCCGATCTCGACGAAGATGTTCGTGAAGAGCTTGCAGCCCGCGAGCACGTTGTTCTTCACGATTGCGGTGACGCGCTTTTTTCCGTCTTTTGGGGCACCCCGACGCTTCATGGCGAGCTCGAACGCGAGCCGAATCACGCGCTCGGAGGCGGCACGGGTGATGACGCGGGTGTCCGTCGCGAGGACTTCACGGCCGCCGGGAGCGAGGATGCCGCCCATGCCCGCATACAGGCCCTCGGTGTTCTCGCGGATGAACACCATATCGACGTTTTCGGGAGCCCAGACTTGGGTGGGTACGCCGCTGATTCGGAGCTTCACGCCCGGGTAGAGCTTCACGGGCCGGATGTTGGCGTAAAGGTCGAGCTTCACGCGATTGCCGATCACCGGCGACCAGCCCGCCATTTTGCCGTCGAGCATCGTGACGGGGCCGCCCCCCTTGGCAGCAGGCCAGCCGACCGCCCCAAGGAGCATGACGTCCGCCGCTCGGCACTTTTCCTCGGAGCCTTCGGGCCAGTCTCGCCCATGCTCGAGAAAATAGCGTCCTCCGCAGGGAATTTCCTCGATTTCGAAGACCTCTCCCGTTTTTTGCGAGACGAGTTCTAGGACTCGCAGTGCTTCTCTGGCGACTTCGGCTCCCGCGCCGTCACCGGGTAGCAACACGACCGAATGGGTGGTTCCCATGAGGTCCAGTCCTCGCTCGGTGGCTAGGGGCCGTCAAGTCACGCGGCGCTTGCGACGACGCTAAGTGCCGCCTGGTAAGCCGTCTCGAGGGCGAGGAACGCGGCGACGGTTCCACCGCGGTCGGGATGGGTTGCAAACGCCAGGCGCCGGAAAGCCTTGCGAACATCGTCGGCGTTCGCGGTTTCATCGAGTCCAAGTGCGCCAAGGCAGGGTAGGACACGCGGCCTCGTGGCGGTTCGTCGGTACGCGTCGAGACCGCTCACGCGGCGCCGCAGAACCTCGGAACCTTCGTCGAATTGTGCCCGAAACGCGACGAACTCTGCTTTTTCGGCTCGGGCGATGCGCGTGGACTCATCAACGAGGGCGCGCGTCAGCAGAGTGTCGAACGTTTCCCGAGGCATCGCTCAGCAGAACGGCCGAGCCGTCCCGGGCTTGAATCGGCTGGCGAACCCATGTTCGTCCGCCCTTGGGAGGCTCGATTGCCCACCGCTTGGGCTGGCACCCGTGCCGTCCACTCTGCCGGTCGGCCCGGTCGGCCAGGGCAGCCAGGTCAGCCCGGTCGGCCCGGTCGGATCGAGTTGTGAAAACCGGCTCCGAAAACCTCAGGCGTCGTCGGCGAGCAACCCGCGCTTTGCGGCCAGCTCGCCCACCGCGACCATCACCCGCAACAGATCGCGCCGACTCACCGCGCCGACGAGCTTGGTCCCGCTCGGATCGAACACCGGTAGCACCTGTACCCCGGGACGGCAGAGCCGCTCACAGGCTTTCAGGAGCGTGTCGTCGAGCTGGACGGCCGTCCCCGGCTTGACCATCGCGTTGGCGACGGTCTGGCTCAGGATTTCCTGCGCGTCTTTCTCCTCGCCATTGTACCGCAGCCCGGTCTTCGAGCCGCTTGCGTCTCTGACTTCGATGGGCGGTAGCGCCATCTGAATGCTCGCATCGTGAAGAATGCCACGAATTTTATCGCGCTCGTTCAGGACGAACAGGTAGTCGAGTTTCTTCCTATCCATGATGCGGATAGCGTCGAGCAAGCGGTCTTCCGTACGCACGGTCGTGACGCTTTTGTTCATCACGTCTTTCACCCGCGCGAGGAAAGTTCCGACGAGCACGTCCGTGGGTTGCGACGCGGTGGCGCTTCCGATGAGGTCGACGAACCGGGCTGACTCCGTGTCGTCGGTTCCCACCTGCCGTGCTCGCCGCAAGGTGTCGAGGCGCACGAAGCTCCGGATGACGTCGAGGATGCTGAGCGCGCCTAGGTATTCCTCGCTCGGTCCAACGACCGCGACGGTTTCGAGGCCGTCCCTCAGCATGCGATTGACGGCTTCGAAGAGTGGCGTCTCGGGGCGTAGCGTCGACACTCCGCGGGTGATGACGCGGCTCATCGGACCCTTCAGAACCTTCTCGTCCGCGGGGAGCTGACTGCCCGAGCCGGCGAAACTCGACAACGTGATGGCAATGTCCTTGCGCCTGGCTGCGCCCACGACGATTTGTCGCGTAACGCCTTTTTTGTCTTCTTCCTCGACAGTGACGGGGAAGTCGTCGAGCCCTTCTTCGAGCATGCGCGTCCAGACAACGTTCACTTTGTCTTCGAACTTCACCGGCGCGAAGTTCTTGTCCATGAGGTCGCTCGCGGTCCTTACGTAGCGGTAAAAAATCTCCTTACCGCTCGAAAGCCTGTCGAGAACGTCGATCAATACGCTGCCCATTGAGTCAATCATGCTTGTCTCCGCGGGCGAGCTGGTCGCGCAGGAACTGCCCGTCCTTGGCCGCTCCGGCATCCGCTCGGAGCGAAAGGCAAGTCGCTCGGACTGCGCGCCCGAGCTCGTCCATCTGTTGCTTCACGCGCTCGTACCGCTCCATGAGATCGCGGCTCTCGGTGAGAGCGCGCCGTTGACGGAGGCCCTCGCGCACTGCGCCGACGAGCTCCTCATCCTTCCATGGCTTCACCATGAAACGAGCGAGAAGACCGTCGTTGAAAGCGGCTGTGACGTGGGAGAGTTCCACTTGCCCCGAGAGCAAGATGCGCACGGTGTCGGGCGACAATTCACGCACGGCGGCCATCAGCTCGAGACCTTTGACCCCGGGCATTTGCTGGTCGCTGACGATGACGTCTATCTCGCGCTCGCCGAGCACCACGAGCGCCGCTGCCGCCCCCTCCGCCAGGAACAGCTCGATATCGGGCTCTTCGAGCATCAAGTGACGCACCGCCTCGCGCACGCCTGCCTCGTCGTCTACGAAGAGTACCGCTGCCACACTGCCTCCATGTCTCGCTCGTGCTCCAAGGTCATCGCTCAGTCTTGCGCCGTTCGGCTTGGATGGCTAGTTTCGGTTTAAAGTCGCCTGAGCAGTACCATCACGCAGCGCTTCGAGCCGAGCGCGATGAACTCGAGATCATAACTCAGGGTTCCACCGCGTGCGGTGCCGCTCGTGGGCTCGCCCGTCGCGATGGCTTCGTTGACGATGCCTACCATGTCTCCTGAAAGTACCGTTGCGAGGGGGTCCCCCACGGCGGGCGGCGTCGGCGCATCCGAGAAAGCGCGACCGAGCTCGTTGATGGCGAGCAAGCGGCCGTTCGCGTCAAACCCGTAAAGCGCGTAGGGAAGCCGCTCAAACAGTTGATGTGCCGTCAATAGCTCGGTGGCGTCGAGATCGACAAGGCTCGTCCGGACCTTTTCCTCGAGCTCCTCGTTGACCCGCTCGAGCTCGAGATTGCGCTCTTCGAGTCTGAGCAAGGTGCGCTCGCCGTCGACCTCTTTTCGGTATTGCCCGACTGCCTCGACTAGCGCGTGGACGAGCTTGTGATCGTCCCAGGGTTTCGCGAGGAAACGGTCAACGTGCCCTTCGTTGATGGCCTCCATCACCGCGTGCGTTTCGGCGTAGCCGCTCAAAATCAGCCTTCGGGTTTTGGGATAAAGTTTGTGAACCTCGCGCAGGAGATCGACGCCTGTCATGCCGGGCATGCGGTAGTCCGACAAGACCAGGGCCACCGGTCCTTTCGTCGCGAGGATCTCGAGCGCCTCGGCCCCGCTGGCGGCGAGGAGTGGCACGAGGTCTGTATCGACCACCATGTGCTGGAGCGCCACCAGGACACCTTCCTCGTCGTCGACAAAAAGCACCCGCTTGTCGGCGTTGCCGGGCTGCCCCTTGCTGCGTCGGACGATGCCGGTCATTCCGCACCATCCGTGAGCGGAATAATTGAGTCGGGGGCGTGCAGTGTCGTCGCACCTCGAAGCGGTAGTTTGACCGTGAAACTCGTGCCTTTTCCGACCTCGCTGTGGACTGTGATCTCGCCGCCGTGCTGTTGCAGAATGTTGTAAACGAGGTTCAGTCCAAGGCCTGTTCCCACGCCCACCGCTTTGGTTGTGAAGAACGGATCGAAGATCTTCGTCAGATGCTCGGCCGCAATCCCGCAGCCCGAGTCCGACACGGTGACCTTCAACCATCGTCCCGAAGTCTCCGAGCGTATCGCGATGCTGCCTTTTTCAGGGATCGACTGCGCAGCGTTGACGAAGAGATTCACGAATACGCTGACGAGTCGGCCTTTGTTGCCTTGCACCTCGGGGACTCGGCCCAGTTCCTTTTTGACATCGGCTTTGTACTTGATCTCGTTCCAGCTGATGTTGAGCGACGACTCGATGACGTCGTTGATATTGATGAGAGCCTCGATGTCGTCGTCATTTCGCGCAAACGACCGAAGGTCATCGACGATATGTTTTACGCGGCTCGCTCCCTCTTTGCAGCGCGTCAGCAAGTCCGGGATGCTCGCGATGGCGAACTCGATGTTTTGGCCCGTCCATTGCGCGTCGAGCGTGTCGAGTCTTTGGCCCAGCTCTTCGATCGTTTCGACGGAGTCGAGGGAGCGATAGGCCACCAGCGTGTCGGCGATGCGCTTCGAGTACCGTTCGATGGTGTTCAGCATCGAGGTGATGAAACCGATGGGGTTGTTGATCTCGTGCGCGATGCCGGCGGCCAGCATACCGACGGAGGCGAGGCGCTCCTGCTGCGCGGTGAGCCGCGAGCGATGGATCTCGGCCATCAGGTCGCGGAGGATTACCAGGCGGCGGTCCCCCTCGAGGATGGCGCGGCGCAGCACCGGTTTGTGGCTACCGTCGCTACAGAGCATGGTGAAACGCTCGCCCTCGGCATCACCCGGCAGGAGCGCGAGTTGCCCTTCGACCTCGAGTGCGGCCAGCTGCGAGCTGCCCGTCGAAAGGCTTAGATACTTCGAGGCCGGTTGGCCGACGACCGCGGCTTCGGTGTAACCAAAGGCCTCGAGCCACGCGGGGTTGGCCGCCAGCAGCTTGCCGCGTGCGTCTTCGTAATGAATCGGTTCAGGGATGAGATCAAAAAGGTCTTCGCTTGCGGCCATCGGAGTCTCGTTCGACGCGGAGTAAGGAGCCAGGTTGATGGGTACGCCCGGGTGGATTCGAACCACCGACCGGCGGCTTAGAAGGCCGCTGCTCTATCCAGTTGAGCTACGGGCGCGAAGGGCATTGATCTCTCAGCCAGCATTGATCTCTCAGCCAGCATTGATCTCTCAGCCAGCATTGATCTCTCAGCCAGCATTAATCTCTCAGCCAGCATGGATCGGGCGGAAAAGTTCACGCAACGGAGTCACATGCACGTCCCGTTGCATACCGTGACCTTGGAGTTTTTGCAGCAGTTGAAGTCCTGGCAGTCGACGAACTTGTTGCCGTCGTTGTCTTTGCCGTCGGAACAGAGTTCGTCGGTGTCTTCGTGGCCGCAGATGGTGACCGTCGCGTCCTTTGAGCAACCGAAATCCTTGCAATCCACATAGCCGTTCTTGTCGTTGTCGATGCAGTCGCTGCAAGCTTTATCGCCGAGCTCGGGGGAGCCATCGCCCACACAGACCGTGATACTCGGTGCGTTTTTCGGCTGGCAGCTCGGGTCGCAGCAATCGCTCAGACCGTTGCCGTCGTTGTCCTTGCCGTCGGCGCAGAGGGCGTTGTCATCTTCGAGCTCGCCGCCCCCGCTGGTCACGGACCCGGTCGTCACCACGCTGGTCGTCGGCGTCCCGCCGCCAGTGCCGGAGCCCGCTCCGGGAAACCTGTCCTCGGCGCAGGCAAAGGAAACGGTGGCCAAAAAACAAAGCACCGAAGTTCTCATGGGGTCCTTCATAGAACGAATCGCGAATCGACGAAAGGTGGGTCATGCTCGTTGACGTTCATCGCAGCCGCCTGTAGGTACCGGCGTGTCGTGAAGCGAAGCCTAGTGCCTTGATTCGTTCGAATCGAGGGGTGAGTAACAGCCGGTGACCGAGTCAATATCAGCCGAACGCGAGGGTATTTCGAAGCCCTCGCCAAAAAATAGTGGGCCTGGGAATACCCGTCGCTTCGATGGACTCGGTGCACGAGCCCTGGGCGCACGAGCCCTGCTCGCCGGTCTCGTCGGTCTCGCGGTCGCCGTAGCGTCAGAACGTGCCACGGCGCAGACCGGGACGGTCAAGATAAACGGGGTCGCAACGCCCGTGTACTTCAACGATGGCGATACCTTTCGGGCGCTAGCCGGACCCTTCCGGAACCGCGCCGCTCGCCTGGCCGGGTACAACACGCTCGAGTCGTACGGCTCCGCTCACCAGTGGGGCGGCTGGACTGCGCGGGAAATGTACTCGCTGGCCAAGCAGGCCACCTTGAACGCGCGCCGCGGTTTCTGGAATTGCTCGCTCGATCCGAAGGACAAGGATGGCTACGGGCGCTTCCTCGCCATTTGCCCTGACCTCCAATACGATCAGATAAAGAACGGTTTTGCGCACGTTCTCAGCGTGGAGGGAGACGCGCCGAAGCGCCTGATGGACGCGCAACGTGACGCCATCATCCACGGTCGCGGGATCTGGGCGAAGGGCGTGCCGGCGATGATCGTGACGAGCACGCACGCCGCGAATGAGCGCTTCGACACGAAGGACAATTACAACCGCCTCGTCTCGTCGCTCGATGGTTCCTCGCTCAAGTGGAAGCATCAGAACAACTACGACGAATGCGAGAACGTTTGCTGGAAGGCCAAGAGCGCCGAGCGCGCGAACTTGATCGCCGTCATTGACGCGTTGCGGGCTGACGAGCGCACGAAGGGCATTATCAAGGGGTTTGAAGATCCTTACTTGCTCCCGATGCTCGCCGAATACGTCGCGACGGAGCGCGTGCCGCACATGTTTATCGACAAGGGCGACGTGCCGGTTAAAACGAAGCTCGATGAGCTTCTCAAGGCTGGCGCTTTTGGAGCGCTGAAGGAGGCCGATGTGTCCTGCATGATCTACGTCGGCTTTGACCGTCGCTATCGCATTGCTCCTAAGCCGCGGTGCCTCAAGTGAGCGCGTGGCGCTTTCGTGCGCTCGCAGCGCTCGGCGGGCTGGCGCTGCTCGGTGCGTGCGAGTTCGTGACGCCGGCTGGGACCAGGCTCGGCTACGAGGTCGAGGATGACAAGTGCTCGAACGGCCTCGATGATGATCTCGATAATCTGATCGACTGCGAAGACCCGGATTGCCTGTTCAAGTCGGGCGTGTGCGGCGAGATCGTCCCGCGTTATCCCGTTGACGAGATCGAGAACGAATTCCGGCTCTGCATCGACCAGATCGACAACGATCAGAACGGCAAGTTCGATTGCGGTGACCCGAAGTGCCAGAGCATTGCGGAGGTCTGTTGCACCCGTGAGTTCTCTGACGAGCTCTGTTCGGACGGGGTAGACAACGACGGGAACAACTTCGTCGATTGCCAGGACAACGGCTGTCGAAACGGGATGTTCGTCACCGTCTGCAGCGAGAACCTCGACGCGACGTGCTCGGACGGAAAAGACAACGATTCGGATGGTTTCATCGACTGCAGCGACAGCGGCTGTGCCAAGACGGCGACGTGCAAAGATGCGGCGTCGTGTTCGCAGGGCGATGCGTGCGCCGGTGTCGAGTCCTCTCTCGCGTTCTGCCAAGACGGCAAAGACAACGACGGCAACGGCTACGTCGATTGCAACGATAACAACTGCAAGAATTCAAGTGAGCCTGCCGTCCTTGCCTACTGCAACTCCATCCTCGAACTGACGCTTGCGCGCTGCTCGGACGGTGTCGACAACGACAAGAATGGTTACGCCGACTGCGCTGACTTCAGCTGCGCGCAGTCGAAGGATGCCGCGGTGCTCGCGTACTGCAACTCGATCCTCGAGTTGTCGCTCGAACGTTGCTCGGACGGCATCGACAACGACCAGAACGGGTACGCAGACTGCGGCGACTACAGCTGCTCGCAATCCGACGACCCAGCCGTAAAAAACCACTGCGATCTGATTCTCGAGGCGACGCCGGACAAGTGCTCCGACCGCATCGACAACGACGGCAACGGGTTCGTCGATTGTGCCGATTACTCCTGCAAGAAGTCGAAGGACCCAGCGGTTCAAGCGGTGTGTCAGGAGAGCCTTGGACTGACGGCGGCGGAAGTCGATGCGAACTGCTCGGACGGCAAAGACAACGACGGCGACGGCTTCATCGACTGCAAAGATTGGGACTGCAGCTGGAATCCCCTCGGGACGGTATGCAAACAGGAAAAGCGGGTGTGCGAGTGACGGCGATACGACGAACCTGGTTGGCACTTTGGACGCTGGGTCTGACGCTTACGGCAGGTCATGCTGCGTACGCGCAGGAGGCCGAGACTGAGCAACCGCGCGAGGACGCCGGCGATTCGGACGGCGATGGCAAACATGGGAAAATATCCGGCGCCGGCAAAGCCGTGCCCGCCGATCCACGCGTTGTGAAGGCGGCACCCGAGGCCACCTTTGCGAACAATCCGGTTGCGGCACACGAGACGAATTGCTCGGATCGCATCGACGAAGACGGTGATTCGGTCACGGACTGCGCGGACTCGGACTGCCTTGATTCCCCCGCTTGCAAGAAGACCGGAGTCCACGAACAGACCGATGCGCTATGCAGCGACTTCATCGACAACGATGGGGACGGAACGCTCGATTGCGACGACAAGGATTGCCAGGGTGTCGGCCTCACCGTCTGCCGCGGCCAGTGGAAAGGTGAAGTCCCGGGCGTCAAAGGCTCCGCGGGCAACCGCTTCGCGCTCCCGCCGCTCGATGAGGGCGTCAGCGTCGATCAGTTGATCGGCAAGTTCGGCGACGTGGACGGCGAGCGCAACGATTACACGTGCTCGGACGGCTTCGACAACGATGGCGACGGCAAGACCGACTGCGCCGACTTCGGCTGCCGGTTCGATCCTCAGGTGACGATTTGCAACCCCCAGGCCGGCCTTCGCTTGTCGGTGGTCGCGCAGGTTCGACAGCTGTACCGGCTCGAAGATACGAAGCCCGGTGACCAGACGCTGAACAAGTGGGACACCGCGTTCTCGACACTGCAGATGAGGTTTCTCGGACCGATCGGCAACATCGAGAACTCTTTTTTCCTTTTGAATCTGCGTGCCGAAAAAACGCCACGCCTGACCTTTGCGATGTTTCAGTTGCCCGTTGGCAAGTACGGGCACTACTTCAACATCAACTCGGGTGGCGGAGGTCTCACGGCGCAGACCATTCTTTCGGCCTCGAAGCACCCGCTCCTCGAGCCTGCATACTTCGTATTCTCAGCGTTTGAGCAGGGAAATGGCGCGGCGACGGAGTTCGGCGGGCCCATCGATGCACGCGGACGCATCAACTTCCGCGTGTTCGCGGGAGGTGGCTCCGGCAACTCGAATGGCAACGTCGGTGGCCGTTTCTACGCGGACAACAACACGAATTACACGTGGTCCGTCGGGACGCAGTTCCACTTCAATCTGGCGGGCTATTACAGCCGCTACGATACGCCGTTCATCTACAACGCGGTGCCGCTCATGGCGGCCGCGCTCGTGGGCGTCAAATACGATCAGCGCGCCCAAGAACGCTACCCGGCTTGGAATGGCATGGCGGTCGTGAAGTGGTGGCATTTCTACGCGCAGGCCGAGACGTACTGGAAGCGCGAGCTCGAGTTCGGCTCGTGGCAGTACAGCTATCTCGCAACCGTCGGCGCACTCCTGTGGCCGCGTCATCTCTTCTTCGCCGCGGATTTCGGGGAGTACATCGCGGGCAATCTCGACCGCTTGCCGAGCGACATCAACACCGACGTCGGTGCGGCGTTGAAGAAAGAGCGCGACGAGCGTCAGTTCCGCGCGGCTCTGCACTGGTTCGTCTACGAGCAGACTGGACTCATCGCGCTGCGTTACAAATACGATGACGTGAAGAACGGGCGTTTCGCGGCCGATGGCTTCAAGAACCAAGAGTTGAGTCTCACCGCGACCTACCGGTTTTGATGCCGGCCCCCTGTCGCCGGTTCGGCTTACCTTGGTTTGACGAGTTGGCGATGGGTCGGGTTCGGGGTGAGTTCCGCTCCAAAGCCCTCGGTGTCGTGGCCCTCCTGATGCTGGCTCTTACGGGCTGCGTCGTCGCATCCGGAGCGAGTGTCCAGCAACTGCGGGTTCGGGCGACCTTCGACTTGCAATGTCCGGTTTCGGCTACCGAGCTCGTTGACATCGACGAGCGGACGAAAGGCGTTCGAGGCTGTGGCAAGCAGCTCACCTACGTTGAAGTGTGCGACAGTCGGCCGGACGGTTGGCACTGCACCTGGGTGTTGAACGCGCCGGCTTGGTATGTGGCTCCGAGCCGCGTGCCACCCCGTCCCGCGGGCACCTGGTGGTGGACTCAGCCGCAGGGTGTACCCGTTACGCCGCAGCCCGCGGTTTCGGCTGAGGTGCAGGCTCCAGTCGTTCAGCCAGAGTTGACAGATCGCAAGGAGCCGATCGTGGCGCCGCCGGTGCTGCCGCCGGTGTTCGCCCCACCGGCAGCGGTATCGTCGAGGCCGTTGGGACCCGTGCCGTCTCCCTCGAAGGAGAGTGCCCCTAAGCCGTCTCGCGCAACCACGAAGCCGCCGGACAACCTTGGTTTCTAGTCGGCGCCGGCGGCGTGCCTCCTGGCGTGTTGGCGCGGCCTCACGTCAGTCGAGTTGAACGCGCCAATCCACCCCATCGGCAAGGTCGAGGACCTCGATCTTCAGGGCGGCGAGTTCGTCGCGGAGTGCATCGGAACGAGCCCAATCCTTGGTTTCGCGGGCGCGCGTACGCTCGGCGAGCTTCGCTTCGACTGCGGCTCGGTCAAGGCCAAGAGCCGCCAGTCGTTTCGATTTGACGACCGCGTGAAATTCGTTCGGCGCCATCGTGAATAGCCCGAGAGCGGAGCGCAAAAGCTCGAAGGCTCGAAGGGCCGGCGTGACGACAGGGCGACCACGTTTTTTGGCTTTCTTGTGGGCGGCAAATCGATTCACCGCGCGTGCGAGCTCAAACAGGTGGGCGAGTGCTTGAGCCGTGTTGAAGTCCTGATCACAGGCCGCCAGAAATTTTTCCGTAAAACCACGGCCGAGCTCGAGCACGGCGAGCGCGTCTTCACCGAGATCTTTCGCGACCCGTTCGGGCTCCTCGTCGCCTTGCATCGCTTGGGCTTTCTCGAGCGCGTCATAGAGGCGGCTCAACATCGTGAGCGCCTCGGGCAGCGCGTCCGAGTTCCATGGCAAAGGCGAGCGGTACTGGTTGTGGAGGTAATAAAGTCGGATGGCCTCGGCGGGAAATTCCGAGAGCGCGGTATGGATGTTGATGACGTTCCCGAGGCTCTTGCCCATCTTTTGCCCGCCGCTCAGCGTGAGCAAGCCGTTGTGCATCCAGTAGCGGGCGTAAGGTTTTGCGATGCCGCACTCGCTCTGTGCGATCTCGTTTTCGTGGTGTGGAAAGACGAGATCGAGGCCGCCGCCGTGGATGTCGATCGTCTCGCCAAGATGCTTGCAGACCATCGCCGAGCATTCGATGTGCCACCCTGGCCGTCCGGGGCCCCAGCGGCTCGGCCAGGCGGGTTCGCCCGGCTTGGCCGCCTTCCAGAGCGCGAAGTCGGAGCCGTGCGCCTTGCCTTGGACGTCGTCGCCACTCTTCAGCTCGTCCACCCGCTGGTTTGAGAGCTTTCCGTAGTCCTCGCAGGTCGTGACGCTGAACCAGACATTGCCGCCGGCCGGGTACGCATGACCGCGGGCTACCAGCGTTTCGATGAGCTCCCGGATGGCGTCCATCGAGTCCGATACCCGAGGCTCGTGCGTCGGTAGTTCGAGGCCGAGTTCTGCCATCTCGACGTGGAACTCATCGATAAAGTGGTTCGCGAACGCCAGCGGATCCTGGCCTTTTTCAAGCGCACGCGCGATGATCTTGTCATCGACGTCCGTGAAGTTTCGGACGAAAGTGACCTCCCAGCCACGATGCCGCAGGTAGCGCGTGAAGGCGTCGAACACTACCATCGCGCGGGCGTGCCCGACATGGCAGTGGTCGTAGACGGTCATGCCGCAGACATAGAGGCGAACCTTGCCCGCCTCGATCGGCAGGAAGTCTTCAACCTTCCGCGTGAGGGTGTTGTACAGACGAAAAGGATGCGGCATGAGGGAAGGCGGAATATGGCCGATGGCCAGCCAATTTGGAATGCCTACGACGCTTTGAAGCTAGAGTAGGAGCCGATGGCCGTCATCACCGTCCTTGGCGCCGGCATGATGGGCAGCGCGCTGTGCGTGCCGCTCGTGGATCGGGGTCACGAGGTTCGGCTCGTCGGGACGCCGCTCGATCGAGCGGGCATTCAGCGGCTGCTCGAGGATCACCACCATCTCGGGCTGCGTTGCGAGTTGCCGATGGAGCTGCAAATTTTTCAGGTCGATGAGCTGGCTCGGGCGCTCGCGGGGGCCGATGCGGTCGCCCTTGGCGTCAGTTCCGCCGGCGTTCGTTGGGCTGGGCGCGCGCTCGGTCCCTTGGTGCTGCCCGGCACCCCGCTTTTCAGCATCACGAAGGGGCTCGAATGGGATGGGGAGCGCTTGCGCGTGTTGCCGGACGTGCTCGCCGATGAGTTGCCCGCACAGCTTCGGGAGCGGGTCGCGCCGGCCGCCATTGCGGGGCCATGCATTGCGGGTGAGCTCGTGCGTCGCGTACCGACTTCGGTCGTGCTCACTGGCCGTAATCGTGGGCAGTTAGAGACGCTAGCGGGGCTCATCAGCACCCCTTATTATCGCGTTTTTTTGAGCGATGACGTCGAAGGGGTCGAGACGTGCGCGGCCTTGAAAAATGCCTTTGCGATGGGCGTGGCATTCGGTGCCGGCCTTCACGAGCGCAACGGTGGAGTTCACGGCAGCGTCGCTATGCACAACTACGAATCGGCCGTGATGGCAGAGGCCGTGGTGGAACTCATGCGCGTCGTTGAGTTGGTGGGCGGGCGTCCGGCGACGGCGGCCGGGCTTGCGGGAGTCGGAGACCTCGACGTGACGAACAACGGCGGCCGTACGGGTCGCTTCGGTAAATGGCTGGGACTTGGGCTTTCATTGCCCGACGCCATCGCCAAGATGGATGGCGCGACCCTCGAGTGTCTCGAGATCCTCGCGGTCATGCGAAAGGCGATGGCCGCGCTTGAAGAGCGCGGGGTGCTTGGCGCGAGGGAGTTGCCGTTGTTGCGCGAGATGGCGCGTGTCGCCCTCGACGGGACGGCGTTGAAAATGCCGTTTGGTGACTTCTTTGGCGGCGCCTACGAATGAGCGTGCGTCCTGACCGGGCGGTGCGCGATCTCGTTCTCGGCGTGGATTCGAGCACCACGGCCTGCAAGGTCCTCGCCTACGACGCGAGCGGCCAGGTCGTGGCGGAAGGTCGAGCCTCGATGGTGCTCGAAAATCCGGCGATCGGTGCCTGGGAACAAGATGCCGAAGGCTGGTGGCGAGCCTTTTGCGAGGCCTCTCGAGCGTGCGTGGCGCTCGTCGATCCGGCGCGCTTTCGGGGGCTTGCCGTCGCGAGCCAAAGAGAGACTTTCGTCGTGACGGATCGGGCTGGAATTCCGCTCGCTAAAGCCCTTGTGTGGATGGATCACCGCTGTGGAGACGAGGTGTCGCGCGCCACGTGCGAGCTTGGTGAGGCGCGTCTTCACGAGCTGACCGGGAAGCCGCCTTCGACGACTCCCTCGCTCTACAAGTGGCTCGGGCAGCGAACACGCGCTCCGGAGCTGGCGGCCTCGGTCGGTAAAGTCCTCGATGTGCATGCGTTTCTCGTCTGGCGTTTGACGGGCTCTCCTAGCACCTCGCTCGCAGCGGCGGATCCGATGGCGCTTATTGATATGCGTCAACGACTCTGGTCGGACGAGCTTTTGACCTTTGCGGGACTCACGCAGGCGCAGTTGCCTGAGCTCGTCGAGGTCGGTACGGCCGTCGGCACGGTGTCGATGAAAGCCGCTTCTGAGAGCGGGCTACCCGAGGGGCTCGTCGTTGTGGCGGGGGCAGGGGACGGGCAGGCGGCGGGCCTCGGAGTCGGCATCACGGGACCCGGCACGGCGTACCTCAACCTTGGTACCGCGGTGGTGTCCGGAGTTCTCTCGTCAACCTACCGCTACGATCGCAGCTGCCGAACGCTGTTCGGGGCCATCCCCGGAACTTACTTTCTAGAAACCGTTCTGCAAGGCGGCACCTTCACCATCAACTGGCTCTGCGAGAAACTGCTCGGTCGTCCGCTTGCGAGCTTGGGTGAGCTCGAGCTGCAAGCGTGTTCGCTGCCTGCAGGCAGCGCAGGCGTGACCTTGGTCCCGTACTGGAATGGGGTGATGAACCCTTATTGGGATCATGGCGCGAGCGGCATCGTTGTCGGCCTTCGCGGCGAGCACGGGCCTTCGCACCTCTATCGAGCGCTGCTCGAGGGGATCGCGTTCGAGCAGCGGTTGCACACGAGCGGCGTGGAATCGCTCGCCGGACCCGTGACTGAAATGGTGGTGACGGGGGGCGGAAGCGCGAGCGACCTATGGTGCCAAATTCTAGCCGACGTCCTCGGGAAACCGATCGTCAGGGCGGCGTCGTCCGAAGCGACGGCCTTGGGTGCCGCGATGATCGCGGGGACGGCCACCGGCCTCGTCCCGACGTTCGAGGATGCCGCGCGCACGATGTCACGCCGTAGGGAGCGCTTCCTGCCGGGGCCCAACGCCATAACCTACAAACAACTCTTCGAATTGAAATACCGCCGCATTTACCCGGCGCTCCGCGAAATTCTGCGCGGGCATTGAGGGACGCTGCACGCTGGCATCGGACACGCGGCGTCGGTTGCTTTACCCCGTCTCCAAACCGTGGTCCCTTCTCCCCCATGCGGACGGTCATTCTCTCGCGTCGGGTGGTCCTTGGACCCGCCGCTCCTTCGGAAGGCAAGACCTCTCTTCGGCTCGTTGGGGCTGCCGTCGTGCTGGAAGGGACCACGATTCGGAGCGTGCATGAGCTCTCGGACGGCACGCCTTTCGTGCCGGAAGCTGGTGACACTGTGATCGATTTTGGCGACAAATTGCTGGCGCCCGCGTTCATCAACCCCCACACGCATCTCGCTCTCGGATTTCTCCGTGGCCTCGACATGCGCGGTGTCGCGCGCGGTAACATGGTCGAGGAGTTCTTCTTCAAGGTCGAGCGCCGCGTCTCGCCGGAGGATATTCGCGCGTTCGTTCGCATCGGCGCGTACGACAGTTTGCTCGCCGGTGTCGGGCTCGTGTGGGATCACTATTACGCCGGCGAACAGGTGGCGGAAGGCCTCTGTGACGTGGGGCTGGCGGGCGTGGTCGCTCCGACGCTTCAGGACCTATCGGGGCCCGGCATGGACGCGTGGGAGGCGCAGCTCGACGCGACTGCCAGGATCGATGATTCGCAGCGTTTTCGCGACCAAGGTGTCCTTGCCGCGCTTGGTCCGCACGCCACCGACACGGTCAGTGCCGAGCTCTTCGGAAAGGCTCTCGACGTCGCTCAGGCGCGGCAGCTCCCGGTGCACGCCCATCTCGCTCAGTCCGTTGAGGAATACCGACGCGCCAGGCAGCGTCACGGAACCACCCCGACCGAATGGCTCGAACGCATCGGCGTTCTTGAACGCGCGCCGTCGAGCGTATTCGCTCACTGCATTTACGTGGACCGGCAGGACTTGGGGCGGCTCGCAAAGAGTCGTTCCGCCGGGGTGTACTGCCCGTATTCGCAGCTCGTCTTTGGGTTTCCGGCGCCCGCTTCAGAGTGGACACGCGCCGGTCTTTCGTGGGGCGTCGCGACGGACTGTGCCTCGAACAACGACACGATGAACGTTCAAAAGGAGCTGCGCTTCGCGGCCGGTCACAGAACCGTTGGAACCACCTGGAGCCATGAATTCGAGCGTTTTCTCGCGGGCGATGCCGAGGCCTCCGAGGCGACGTGGCGCCGTAGGACCGAACTCTGCGAGCTTAACGAACAGGACGCGGCCCCCGCAGCCTTGCTTTCGCGGGTGTGGTCCGAGCCCGGCAAATGGCATCCGAAGGTCCGAGTCGGAGTGATCGAGCCTGGGGCCTTGGCGAACTTGCTCGTGTTCGATCTCGCTCACCCGGCGTTATGGCCCGCCCACGATCCCTTGCAGGCCATCGCGATGGCAGATACCGGCCCCGCCATCTGGGCGATGTTCGTCGCCGGCAAGTGCATCGGCGTGCCGGGCGCCTTTCATGAATCGCTGGTGCGCTCCGAAACGTATCGAGACGCGCATCGTGAAGCCCGCGACCGACTAGCGAAGCTGGATCTGAGCGTTTAGCGAATCGCTTCGATGGACTCGGCGCACGAGCGCGTCCGAAACTACATCGGAGCGTCTAGCGCGTTCGGGAAGACAGAGTCATGCGCTGGCGGCGACTTGCTCGGCCGTTCGGCCAAAGCGCCGTTCACGTCGTGCGTACGCTTTGAGCGCGTCGTCGAACATCGTCTCGTTGAACTCGGGCCACATCGCGTCGATGAAGAAAAGCTCCGCGTTGGCACTCTCGAACATCAAGAAGTCGCTCAGACGCTTCTCGCCACCGGTTCGGATGATGAGGTCGGCGTCCGGGAGCCCGCCGGTCGTTAGCGCTTGGCGTAAGAGCAGCTCGTCGATTTCCTCCGCCAAAAGCAAGCCCGCTTGTACCCGAGTCGCGATGGCTCTCACGGCTCCTACGAGATCGTTGCGCGCACCGTAGTCGAGTGCCAACGTGAGCTGCATCGAGGTTCCACC
>CANMZR010000001.1 GCA_947502375.1 Polyangiaceae bacterium | reverse complement strand
TCGAAACTCGTTATGGCGAGCGACGGCTCGATCGTTGGCACGGTGACGGGCAAGCTCGTGAGCGCGGTCGCGGGCTCGGTCTTCCGCATCGCCGGTGAGTCGATGGGGTACTCCGCGAAGCAGAGCGCCATCGAGGTCAAGGGAGCAACCATGATGCGGGCCGGCAAGACCCTCGCTATCAATGGCGACCACATCCAGCTCGAGGCGACGGTGCGGCTGAAGCTCGAGAGCGGCGCCCTCGCGATCGAGCTCGCGCCGGGCCAGACCACCATCCGGGGAAAACTCAAGCTCGAGCCGACGAATCAACTCGTCATCGGCGGTAGCCCCGACAACATCACGAAGGGATGAGATGAGCGCAATCGACGCAGCCGTTGCAGGTCTCGCCTCCGAACGCGAGTGGGTCCGCCTTTCAATTGCCGAGCAGCCCTTCGAGGTGGTTGGGCTCGAGGGCCGCGAGGCCCTGAGTGAGCTCTTCACGTTCACGGTGACGTGCCGTGTCCTCGAAGGGAGTGCGGCGCCGGCCGAGCTCATCGGAAAGGAGGCCACGATTGCCCTTAGCGACGGGCTCCTGGCCGAGCGCACCGTGCGCGGCATCGTGGCTGAGGCCAGCCGCGCGGTGTTCGACGACGGAGGGGCGCATCTCAGCGTGGTCGTCCGTCCGAAGGCGTTCCATCTCACGTTGGGCCGCGACAGCCGTGTGTTTCAGGACGTCAGCGTTCCGGACCTCGTGGCGAAGGTCCTCGCGCACACCTCGCCGCCGCATCGCTTTCAGCTCACTCGGAGTTACGGCAAACACGTCTACGCCGCGCAATACCGCGAGGACGATTGGACCTTCATCTCGCGGATGCTCGAGGAAGAAGGGATCTATTACCGGTTCGAGCACGGCGACGAGACGACGCTCGTATTCGACGACGATTCCCGCCGCGCACCCGAGCTCTCCGGCGGCAAGCACATCGCCTTCCGCGAGGAGCTTGGCATGCTGTCCGACGTCGAACAGATAGTCGAGCTCGGTGCGCGCGCACGATCGACCGCCACGAAGTTCACGGTGGGCTCATTCGACGAGCAGCGTCCGGCACTCCGTGTCACGGCGACGCACGGCTCGGGCAAGCATGAACACTACGACTCCCCCGGCGGCGGCCCAGAAGAGCCGGCGCATTGTGAGCTCGTTGCGGCCAATCGCTTTGAGGCGGCGAATGCGCGGCGCGTCGGCGTGCAAGGTTCGAGTTCGAGCATCCGACTCGTGCCGGGCGCGCTCTTCGAAGTGTGGGGCCACGCGCGACTTGACGGCGAGTACGTGGTGCTCGCGACCCGCTACGAGGCCAAACAGCGGCGCCGTTTCGCGGTCGGGGAACAGGGCGGCTTTCGGACGTGGTTCGAGGCCCTTCCGAAGGATGTCCCGTTTCGGCCAGAAGAAACGACTCCGCTCGCGAAACAGGCGGGACTGCAAAGCGGTTGCGTCGTCGGGCCGCCGGGCGAGGAGATCCACACCGATGAGCGCGGGCGCGTTCGGGTGCAGCTCCACTGGGATCGCGAAGGCGGCCGGGATGACCGTGCGGGAAAATGGATGCGCATGGCGCAGCGCGGTACGGCCAATTCGATGCTCTACCCGCGCATGGGGTGGAACGTGATGGCGCTGATGGCGGAGGGTGACGTCGATTCACCGAGCGTGCTCTCACGCGTGCACGATGCGGAGCACCCGCCGACGTACGCGTTGCCTGATAACAAGACCCGCACGGTGTTCCGGACGGACACGTCGCCTGGCGGAGGCTCGCAGAACGAGATTCGCTTCGAAGATCTCGCGGGGGCGCAGGAGATGTTGCTCAACGCGTCGAAGGACATGAACCTCGTCATCCAGGACACCAAGGGGGACGTCGTCTCGAACGATCAAACCCGCATGATCGGCAACGATCAGAAGCTCTCTGTCGGAGCGATGTTCATCGAGTCGGTCACCCACGATCAGACGGTGAGCACCGCCGGAGACGAGAAGCTGACGATTGCGGTCGAACGGCAGAAGACCGTAGGCGGGAGCGAAACCTCCACCATCGGCGGCAATCGAACGATCGACGTGGGCGGCAACGTCACAGTCGAAGTCGCCGAGCTGCGTACCCTCACCGTCGGCGGTTCCGCCCTCGAGAAGACGACCGGAAATATGTCGATCGCGGCCGCGGAGACCCGCGTGTCCGTCGGCGGCGTGCTGATGCGAACGAGTAAAAAAGGGACGATCACCGAGAACGTCGGCAATGCCATGACGGCGGACATCGGCGGTTCAAAGATCGAAATCGCAGGAGAGAATCGCCTGCTCGACGTAAGCAAAACTCTCGAGGAGACGATCGGCGGAAACCTTCTCATGATGACGAAGGATTCGTTCATCGACGGCACCGACGAGAAGACCCTCTGGACCGTCTCGGGGGCGATCCTCGGAACGGCACCGCACATCCACATCGAGGCGAAAGACAAGATTTCACTCGTGTGTGGCGGCTCGACGCTGACCATCGACGCGAACCAAGTCACGATCACCGCGCCGAGTTACGACTTGTCCGGCGCATCCGGGATGGTCGCCGTTACCAAGTTCATCAAGCACAATTGAACGCGCGAGGAGGAACCGCAATGGCGACGACAATTGAACAAGCTCAAGAGGCGTTGGCTCTGGCGCGCACGCCGCTCCGTTACTCGGTAGCCCTCGGCGAGAACGAAGCCGTGGCCTTCTGGATCCGCGACGTCGCGGGTGTCGAGGAGCTGTCTCGGCCCGGCCGCTTCGAGCTGCGCTTTCCGCTCGATGCCCAGACGATGCGCGGTGAATCGCACGAGTTCTCTCCCGACGCCGTGCTCAAATCGAAAGCCGTGATCACGCTCGAACGAGACGCGACCGTTCGTCGTTTTACAGGCATCGTCACCGAGGCGCGCATCTCGGCTACGGCGCGCGGCGTGCCCGAGGTGTCGCTCGTCGTCGAGTCACGCTTGGCTCTCCTGCGCCATCGCACCGACGTTCGAATCCATCGCAATCAGTCGGTTCCGGAGATCGTGCGCGAGGTGTGCGGTGCGCTCTCCGTGAAGGTCGAGTTGCGTCTTCGCGACGCGTACCCACCGCGCCCGTATTGCGTGCAATGGCGCGAAAGTGATTTTGACTACGTCAGTCGTCTCATGGAAGACGAAGGGATCTTCTACTTTTTTACGTCACAAGACGTGATGGTCCTCGGCGATCACAGGGGGGCGTACGAGCCCTCCGTCGCCTCGCTGCCGTTCCGCGCGGCGGCGGGCATCAGCCAAAACATCGACGCCATCCACGAGCTCGGGGCTCGGGCGGCTCTGACGGCGGGCAAGGTTACGCTCCGCGACTGGAACGTCGAGCATCCGAGTCTCGGCATGGACGTCACCGCTCGAGTCGCGGGCGGCGGGGCATCGGAGTGGTATGATTTTCCGGGCGAGTTCGAGAGCCCTCCAGAGGGTGTGCGCAAAGCGAGGCTCGTTGCCGAGGCGTTCGCGCGGAGGAGCCCTGAACTCACCGGTCGGAGCAGCGCTGGGGCTCTTGTCCCCGGCGCGGGAGTCGCCCTCGTCGATGCACCCTTCGGCATGAAGGACGGCGGTTATGTCGTCCGCAAAGTGGTGCATGCGTGGCGTCGCAACGAAGAGGGCTTCGTTATCGCATTCGAAGCCGACGCGGAGGATGTCGTGTTTCGGTCGCAGCGAACGACCTACGTTCCCGTGCTCTTGAACCCGCTCACCGGGATCGTGTGTACCAACGGGGAGGACGTGCAGTGCGACCACTTCGGTCGCGTGAAGGTCCATTTTCCGTGGGACCGGCTGCGTCCATTCGATGACGACTGCTCCCATTGGATCCCTGTCTTGCAGGAGAACACGGGCGGCTCGTCGGCGATCCCGCGCAAAGACTGGGAGGTGCTGGTTCACTTTCTCGAAGGCGACCCCGATCGGCCCGTCGTTCTCGGCCGCGTCTACAATGGCGAGGACAAGTTCAGCGAACGCCTTCCGGAACTGAAGACGCGCAGCGGGCTCAAATCGATGACCAGCCCCTCGCGCGAGGGCTCCAACGAGATCCGCTTCGACGACGCGGTTGGCAGAGAGCAGATCTACGTTCACGCCGAGCGCGACCAGACCATCATGATCGCGAACGATCGCACCGAAGACACCTGGAACACTCATGGGTCGGCGGTGAAGCACGATGAGTCGATCACCATCGGGGCGAACGCGACGTGGGACATCGGCGCGGACATGGCGCCGTCCGTCGGGCACAACCAGTCGTGGTCGGTCGGCGGGAATCGCACGCTCGAGGTAGGCGGCAGCGAGGTCGATACCGTGGCCGGCGACAGGAGCACGTCGATCGGCGGCAACGAAGAGGTCAAGGCCGGTTACGCCGTGGGTTACAGCGCGAAGAACATCACCGAGTCCATCGGCGCGAGCATGCTCGAGGAGTTTAAGGCGATGCACTCCGTCCGCATCGGCAAGACCTTCGACCTCGAGGTCGGCGGTTCGCTCCTCGAGGCGGCAAAGCAGTCCAAGCTCGAGGTGGCGAACGTCGAGAAGACGGAGACCATCGCGGGCACGGCGATGCAGCTCGTCGGTGGTCAGCTGAAGATGCGCTTCGACGAACAGCGACACACCGTGGTTCAAGGGTTCGTACTCGCGACGGCCGCGAAGGATCTGACTCTGACGGGCGCCGAGCGTTTCATGTCCGTGTCACCGACCGCCAGCTACACGGGGACGGCGGACATCACGCTGAAGGTGAAGGACACCGTGGTGCTGATGAAAGACGGCCTCATCACCATCAAATCCGCCGACAAAGTGTCGCTGCTCGTCAGCGGCCCCGCAAGCGAGGGTGCGTCGAGCTCGACGCAGATCTGACGATGGCCACCGAGCATCCTTCCACACTCACGCCGCTGAGCTTCAAGCCGGTTTTCTATTCCTTCTTGGTCCAGGAAAAAAGCTGGGCGCGCGCGTGGTTGAACGGTTTGCCGCTCTACCGCACGCCGGGTCTCGGCCCCGATTCGCGTTCGGGGACGGTCAACCACCTGCTCGTTCCGGGAAAAAATGCGTTCAGGGTCGAGGTGCTCAAGACGCGGCCCGCCCAGAACGCACCCGAGATGCCGGACGCGGTGAAGCTCGAGTTCTACGAGGTGCTCAACCCGAACGCGCGGGAGCAAGAGAAGCTCGACCGGCGCGTGCTCGCGAGCGCGGCTTGGCCGCAGATGAAGGATGCGCTCGAGCCTAGGCATCGAAGGCTCCCGCTTTCGTACGGCGCCGACCTCGAGGTGGCCGTTCCGGTGGCCGTTCCTCCTTGGCTCGATGCTCCGCCGCAGTCGTTCGGTTGCGCCGGAACGCCGGAGCTGCAGCGGGCGGTGACGGAGGTCGTTCAGACGTTCGAAGAGGAGCGGGCGACGGCTTTTCTGGACGTTATCGCACTGAAGCTCGAGCACTACGCGGCGGCGCATCCGGGTGTCGAAGCGGTATCGGTGAAAGCCGCGCTGCGCACGTTCCAGGATGAGTTTTTCGCGTATCGGCCGCGGGTGCGTCCGCTCGATTTCGCGGAGCTTCATTTCGAGCCGCTCTGCGACGGACGCGTCGCGCATGTCACGCGCCATGACGGTGGCTATGCGCTCGAGGCGGTGTGCGAGGCGGACACCAAGCGACGCGTCGAAGCCGACCTGCTGCTGACGATGCGTCAGGGGCGCTGGAGGGTCTTCGCGTGATCGAGTTCCGAGGCGGTCGAGAGGTGCAGCATGGGTGACACGGTATCGAATCAGGGGCGAACGGTCGTTCACAAGGGGAGCAGCCACACGGCGATCGCCACTTCGCCCGACGTGTGCAAGGTGCCGCCAGGGATCCCCGTGCCGTTCGAGAACACCCTGCCCGCAGCTCGGATCACGGCGCTCGCTACGGTGAGCACGTTGATTCAGGGCAATCCGATTTGCATCCAGGGCACGATGATCGGGCCGCCTTCGGACGCGGCGCATGCGGGGGTGATGGGTGGCGTCGGGAGCGGTACCTACCGGCAAGAGGCGGTCGCAACGAGCTGGTCTCCGGATGTGTTTGCCGAGGCAAAGGCGGTCGTGCGCGAGAAAGACACGACGACGCAGAACCATGGCAACACGACCGGAATGCTCGTCGCCGGAACGTTGGTCGCGTCGGCGCAGGGCTTCGAAGACCTCTTGGCCAAGCGCTGCAAAGCCGATCCGCTCGACGGTGCGTGCGAGCACGGTCGCGAGCTCGGCTGGCCGACCCCGGTTCAGAATGGTGAACCCGAATACCTCGAGGTGCTGCTGAACGAGTCGATCGAGTTCGGCACTTGGCGTTGGGACATCACCGCTACGCCGCCGGCGCTCGAGCCCGCGTGCCCGGTGACCGATCACGTGCACACATACTGGACGGCGGAGGCGATCCAATACCCGCTGCGAACGAAGAAGACGATGTCCCAAGAGGGCGGGACCACGTTCGTCGTGCCGACCAACCTGGCGATTGGCGATGGTCTCGCTTCGACAATGCTTGAGTATTTGCTCGACGGCAGCAAGCCCAAGTTCAAGAACTACGATCAGACAAACAACTCCGGGGTGATGACCCCCCAGAGCCAAGCGCAGGTGAATCAAATCTGGGCCGATCGCGCCGGTAACCAGACCGGCTCGACCAAGCGCGGGGCGGCGAAACGACAGGCCGCACGGCGCGACAAAGCCGACCAAGCGGTCGCTGTCGACCGAAAGGAGCATGCCGAAACAAATGGGTCCGTCAAAAACAAGCTGGACGTCGACATTTGGTCGCTCGTCGCGCTCTGGGCCTTCTACATAGCGCAGCCGTCCATCGTCGTCTCCGCTACGGCCTGCGCAGGCTCCCGGAAGGCGACGCTGAAAGTCTACCCGAATCGCAAGTACGAGTTCGCCGTCGCCATAAGCTCTTTGAAGGCGAAAACGGAGGGCACCGCCAAATTCGAGAAGGAGCACCAGACGAAGAGGTCGCCGATCGACGGAGCGGTCGCGGCACTCTACCAACTGAAGAAGATCACCGATGTGGCGAGCAAAATCGCCGATCTCGCTGGTTACACACTGAAGGTGAAGCTGCTCGACGGCTTCAAGCTCAAGGTGGCCCTCCAGTACATCGAGAACACCGAGACCAAAGGCTTCTACACCAACTACCAGCACACGCCCGCGATGGTGGGCCTAAACTTTGAGGTGACCGCGTCGGCGGATCCGCTCGTATCCCTCGAAGCAAAGTTCTTCATGAGCCTCTTCAACTTCGCGGCACCCGGGCTTGGTGAGGGGACAGCCACGCTTCTGCGCCGTGCGGGCATTCGCGCCGACATCGAGTGCGGCATGAAGCTCAGCATGCTGCTCGACTTCAAAGGCGGGAAGGATGAGTACGATTACCTCAAGTTTGGCGGGGTAACCTTCGGCGGTGACCTCAAACTTTGGATGTCGCTCGTGCTCGGGGCGGTCATCGGCGAGGTGGTGCTGACAGCGGAGTTCCCAGGTTCGGGCAGGTTCACGTTCACGACCGGGCTGCAACACTCGACGCTCTTCGAGGTGCAGCCCGTCTTCAAGATCCGAAGTGAGTTCGTGGTGGAGGTGAGGGGTTGGGGCTGGTTCAGCTGGGAGCTCGCCCGCGCCGTGCCGCCCAAGCTCGCGGCCGAGTGGAACAACGGCGGCAAGCCTTTCGGCATCTTGTCGTTGCCGTCATGAGCGGACCTTCGAGCGGGGGATGGACATGCTGAGAGAGAAGCCAATCGAGCCGAGTGTGGCCCAATCGAGGGTGATCGTCGCTCATGCGCCAACGGGCGCGCGGCGAGCCGGTGGACCGCTTGCACGTCGTGGTTATCCGACCGCGATGGTTGGCGTCGGACGGACGGACGGCAGCGTTGTGGTTCGCGTGGCGTACGACCTCGTGCCGGGCGCTGACGAGATGACGTGCGAGCTTTCGAGCGAGCCTGTGCGGTTGTGGTCGCTCGAGGCCGCCGAGGACGGTGAGCGGGTCGACGAGCAGGGGATGGTGCGAATCGCCGGCGGCTCGGACGCGAAAAAAACGGTGCTCGTGCGTGTGCCGCGGATCGTTCCGATTGTGTTCGCCGACAGCGCGTACCGGAGCGTGGCGGTGCTCGTTGATCGGGGCGCGGCGACGTTCGACGCGGACGAGCAGCGCCTTTTCGTGACCTTCCGAGGACGCGTCGATGGGTTCTTGCGACCGAGCGATCTCGTCCGGCTCGTCGTCTCGCTCGAGCGCGTCGATGCGCTCCGTTCCACTGAGCGCATCCTGCGGGATCTCGTGCGCGGAACCTTTTCTTTTGCTTGGGAAACGCACGACGTCGCGGCGGGGCGGATGGAGCTTTCGCGAGAGGAGGAGGCGCGTCTCGTGCTCGCCCGCTTCGAGACCTGGGAGGGTGGCGTCGAGCCCGGGCTCTCGCTCGAGGACTACGCCACCACGGCCGCGCGACTGGCATTGGCCACCGAGGCGAAGGCGACGGTCCTCGCGTGCCACGAACTCGACGAGCATGGTTGGCTCGTCGAGGAACGGGCCTGGCTCGAGCGACTCGCTGAAGCGGCGGCGGGTGGCGACGTCTCGCTCGTCGTGCGCTACGGAGACCTCTTCGTGCAAGCGAAGCGCGACGCGGTGAACGGAGGTGCACGGTGATTGGTGACATTGTTGGCGTAGGTGCGCGCGGACCCGTGGGGCTCTCGAGCCTTCAGCTCGCGATGGGTGTGCGGGCGCGAAAGCTCGAGCCACGCACGCTGCCGGTGCTCCGCGACAAGCGTGGCCAGGACATCGGCGCGTGCGTCACGGGCGGCATTTCGCTGGCGGTGATCGGCTACGAGCGCCTCCTTGCACTCGCGGTGCCGGCGGCCATCGAGGCTCTTCTCGAGGTCCGCGTGGCCCTCGGCCTGGACGCCGCGGGCGAAGCCTCGCTGCCGGTGCTGGTGTCGCTGCCCGAACCGGGACGCGCCGACGACGACGCTCGCTTCGGCGGCGAGTTCCTCGCCGCGTTGGCCAAGAGGGCTGGCTTCCGCGTCGCGCAGGACAAGAGCGCCGTCGTGCGGACCGGTCGCGCCGGCTTGGTCGAGGCGCTTCAGCAGGCCGCTCGCCTCCTCGATGACGGTGAGCCTGCGGTGCTCGTCGGCGGGGTCGACAGTTGGTGCGCTCCGGCTGTTCTTGCGGAGCTCGACGCGGCATCTCGCCTCCATGCGCTCGGTGCCGAAGAGGGCGTGATACCGAGCGAAGGCGCGGGCTTCGTGTTGGTCGTTCGCCAGCAAACTAGCACGCGAAAAGTGCCAGCACCGCGAGCTCTTGCGCACATTGTGTTCGCTGAGACGGCCGTCGAAGAAGGGGGCACACCCGGAGGCTCGCCGAATGTGGCTGCGGCGATGACGGCGCTCGTGCGGTCGGCACTCGGAATACGGCGGCCGGAGCTGCGTGGCCCCGAAGCGTGGCTCCTCAGCGATCTCAACGGTGAGCGGCATCGCATTGAGGAATGGGAGCTCGTCGCGGTGCGAAATGACCTCGACGTTCGCGTCGCGCACGATCGTTTCCTCGAACATCTCGGGGAGCTCGGAGCGGCGAGCGGGGCGGTGCTCCTCGCGCTCGCGGTTGCGTTCTGGCGTACGGGCGCGGCGCCTTGCGGTCGTGCGCTGCTCGCCCTCCATTCGGATGGGCCGCTTCGAGGCACGATTGCCGTCGAGGAGGTTCGACCATGAGTGATTCCATTCTTCCCGATTCGCCTGGCTCGCGTAACGCCGGCGTGATCCGCGACGTGCTCGAACGCGTGCTGCTCGAGCTTCGCCGCCTCCCGACGTACGTGGACCGCCGCGCCATCGTCGATGCGCTCGAAGCAACGCTCGCGGCGCTGACGACTCTCGAAGGAAGCCGGCTTCGCGATGTCGATCACTTCGAGAAGTTCGAGGCCGTCGAACGTCGCGTTACCGAAGCCCGCGTGATGCTCGGCGTGCGCGACCTCGGCGAGAAAGGCGAGCGTCTCCGACGGACCGTCCGCAGCATCGAGGCGTCTCTCGAAGCTTGCCGCGCGGAGACCATCGACAGCATCGTGGCGGTGCAGAGTGAGGCGCGTGAAGCCGAAGTCTCGGACCACCAGGTGGTTTGGCCGTTCGGCGCGAGTCTCGGGACGCCTCGGCTCTTTCGTCTCCGGCGTGGACCGATCGAGACGTTCGTAGACGTGTCCGCGATCGACCGCTTGGACACCATCACGGACTTGCCCCTCCCCGATGACGCTGTCTCGATGGTCGAGCACGTCTCCTCCCTCGACGAAGAACTCGCCGCCGAGGCCGCGCGTTCGCTCCGGATGGTTGCTGACGAGTCCGACGGTGCACCGCGTCGCCTCCACCAGTCGATATTCGCGAACGAGCCCGAGCCCGAACGTGAACTCGACGTGACGGAACCCGGGCTCGGTGGTGAGCATGCCACGCTCCGTCGCATCGCGCACGATTGCCTCATTGAGCTTGGCGCGCTCGGGAACTTGCGAGCCTTCGACGAAGAGACGCGCTTTGCGCCGCATCTCTTTGGAACCGACGGGCGCTTGCTAGCGAGTCTCGATGCGCTGGTGGCTCTCGGCGAGTCTTTCGTTTCGAGCGGCGACGGTGCCGTGCGCGCCGGGCTCGATGTCCCAGCGGAAACGCTCGCATTTGCGCGTGCGGCTTACGCGGGCGACACCGTGCGCCCGTTCGCGCGAGCCTTCGTTCTCGGTTGCATCGCCGGCGACGATGCCGTGCGCGCGGCGGTCCTTGGCTTGAACCAATCGCTCCGGTACGCCCACGAGGCGCAGAGCCGCGCCTTCATCCTGGGCTCGAGTCCTGCGATCGATCCCGCGATGCGGCGGCTTGCGGGAAGCGACGACGCCGCGCTCTCGGTTGTCGCGCTCGAGGTGCTCACCGCGCGCGCTTCCGGTGAGTTTGCAGGCCTCGTTGCGGTGCTCGAGCATCCGTCCGAGCTCGTGCGCGTCGCGGCAGCGGATTGCCTTGCGACCGTTCCCGAGCGGGACGCCGCCTGTTCGCTACTCGAGAGGGCTCTGGCGACGGAGTCGAGTGAGGAGGTGCTGGTCGCCTTTGCCGAAGCGCTCGCGTTGCTCGGCTCGCAGCGTGGCCTGCCGACGCTGAGAGACCTTCTCGGCGAAGAGCTTGTGGAAAGCTCCACCCTCGCGGCGCCGATTCGCCGTAGAGCCCTCGAGCTCTTGGCCATCGCGGGGACCGCCGACGACGCAGGCCTCCTCGTTCGTCTCCATGCCCACGGCATCGACACCTCGACCGCCCTCGGTTGGCACGGTCATCTCGGGAACGTCGGCCCGCTGCTCGAGACCCTGTCGGTGGGCGGCGGTGTCGCGGGGCCGCGCATGCGTCGCGCCGCTGCACGCGCACTCGTTCGCATCGTCGGTGGTCCCGTGCCGTCGCAGGAAGACGGCTCGCGGCCCGATCGCTATGAACCCGTCACCGATTTTACTGACTGGGCCGACTGGTGGCAGGAAAACGCACCCCGGTTCGAGCCTTCACGGCGCTACCGTTTCGGTGTGCCGTTTGCACCGGAGGCGCCTTTTCAAGAACTCACTTTCGAAGGCGTGCCGCTCGGCGCTCGCCGCCTCGCCGCGCTGGAGCTCGGACTTTGGTCGGGCGGTCGCCGTGTTGACGTTCGGGACTGGTTCGCCCGTCAGCTTGTCCACGCGTCCGAGGCCCGGCACCGTCTCCACGAGAGTGTGGCCGTGCCGGGGACCTTCTGGGGCGATAACCGAGCGTGAGCGCGAACCGTCAGTTGGTGTTCGCCGTCGCGGTCGCTTGGATCCAAGTAAAATTGCTGCCCATCGTGACGGCAGGTGTTGCCGGACTCATCGCCGATCCCATTCACACCGAGGATCTGGATCGGCACTTTGGTGGCCCCTGCCGTGAGGTCTTTTCCGAAATACCAACCCCAAACCTGCGTCGCCTGGTCCTTCGGAGAGACTGCCTGGTTGTAGCGGGGTGAGTTCGGGTGGACGTGGCGCAGGCTGAAGTCCGTCACGAGCCAACCGAGTGCGACACCGCTCGCCATGCCGCCCGCGCCGCTCACACTCGAAGTCGTCACGGACCGCCATCGCAGCCGTTTTCAGGCCTGCGAGTTCCGAAGGGTTCAGGGCCTCCGGTTTCTGTTAGAATGTCCGAATGCTGACGAGCGGTGGCGTCAAGGACGAGTTCGAAGCGTGGGCGGCACTCGCGGCGCGAATGCGCGTAGGACGGGCGCAGGATCGCGCTGCGATGCTTCGTCAACACGGCCTCGAAGAACACTGGGAAAGCATCAACGAGGCGTGGGCGCGTTGCTTGAACGAGGACATCGCGGCGGGCGCGATGGGGCGCCCGCATCGCTACGCAGAGCTGTGCGCATTCGAAGCTTCAAAATCCTTGTTGCGCCCTTCGGCGACGCTGCCTGGCGAAGCGTTGGAGAGGGCGGATCCGGCGATCCCGTTTGAGCGTTTCGCGCCCTTGCGTGCTCCGTCTCGCTCGAGCTCACCGCCCGCAGAATCTTTCGGCACAGCCGCCTTCGCGGCGCTCCGCGGTTCTGCGGCGGCGGCCCCGAGCGCATCTTTCTCTAGGAGCGCGGCGACACTCTCCGAGCCCCAATCGGAGCGGGGAGCTGCGTCTTCGACCGGCTCGGATTGGTCCGAAAGCGCCGAGGGGTCGCTCGCTGATTTTCGCGCAAGTGTGACCCCATCGGCGGCGGTCGTGCGACCCGTGAGCGGTCAAGAACACACGCAACTCGGGATCGATCTGGATGCGCTCCGTGCGGCGGGTCGCCCTCGAAAATTGTAAGCTCCGCGCAGCTGGGATCGCGCGACGGCGGGCCGCATTGGTCGGCACGGCAGTCACGCCGTTTGTGCACCCGTGGCTGCGGATCGAAGTTTGGGCGCACCGCGGCACGAAAAGCGCGCCGGGCTCTGACATTCAAAACGCTCCCGTTGTTGTCCCGCAACAGTGCGTCGTAAAGGGTGTTACCGTCCGCCCTTCAGCGCATGGGAACGCAACACCTTGAAGTCGATAGCTTTGCGAGTCTTGAGGACGCGAGTCTTGAGGACGCGAGCGCTGCCCCCGACGATAAGACCACCGCTCTCGACGAGGTGGCGCTAGCGACGCCTCGTCGCGAGGAGCCGGGACCGTTGCCGACGGTGTGCTCTGCTCGCCTAGTGAAAGTGGGTCCGCTTGACGTGACGATCGCTTGGCGCGGTTCGGAGGAGCCCCAGCGCGCGTTGGTCGCCTCCGAGGTCGATCGGGAGCTGCTTCTCGAGGCGTTTGCGGCGCACACATCGGTGTTGGTGGAGCGGGCCGGTAACGAGGTTCCGATCGTCATCGGCCTCTTGCAGACGCGGCGACCGCGCGAGGTGCTCGTGAGCGGTGAGCGCATCGAGATTCGAGCCGACCGAGAGATTTTGCTCCGGACCGGGCGGGCCGCCCTGCGGCTACGTGACGACGGCGAGATCGAGCTCGTCGGTACACGCGTCTCTGCCGTTTCACGGGGACTTTTCCGCCTCGTTGGGCGGATGCTTCGACTCAACTGATGGAAGTCAACCTAGGTTCCCATCACGCAATGAATCTCATGGCCATCTTGAAACACCGCTCCAACCTCAGGCGTGTGTTCGCCCTGCAAAGTGGGTTGACCGCTCGATGACGCTTCGACCGAACAGGGTCCTCGAAAACAACTCCCTCGCCCACGCGGACTGTTTCGCCGTGGACGCGCCCACCGGGGAACATTGCGCGGTCGTTGTCGCGCGATTGACCTGGCAGGTTTCGGCGCGCGGTGAGGCACGCGTGGCGCTCGAGCCCCGTCCGATCCGGCTGACCACGCTCTGGCGGGGCTCGCCTGGAGGGACCGTGCACTTTCCGAGCGATCGCCTCACGGCGAAACTCGGCACCGACGTCCTGTTGCTCGGTTCGGCCTACCCGCCGCCGCGCTCCCAGGGCTCACCCGCGCCGACGGAGCTCGACGTGCGTTTTCGAATCGAGACCGGCACCCGGACGCTCGCGAAGAAGCTGCGGGTGTTCGGGCATCGGGTGTTCATGAAAAAATGGACGGGCGTGGCACCCGGCCCCGCCGGAGCCATCCTCGAGCCGGTGCCGCTCGTTTACGAGTTCGCCGAGGGCGGGGTCGATCCGGATGCCATCGCTTCCAAGCGCGAGCATGCCGACAACCCGGTGGGCGTTGGCTACGGCTCGCCAGCGAAGCTCGTTGGCTTGGAAGCGTACCGCATCGAGTCTCTCGATGGAGGCGCGCCGGCCGGCTTTGGGCCGACGACTCCTCAGTGGCCGCGCCGCCGTGCGCTCTACGGCACGACCGATGACCGCTACTACCGTTACCGTTACCCTGTCGCTCCGGCCGACTACGATCCGCGCTTCACGAGCGATGCTCACCCCGAGCTCTGGAGCCAGGAGCCCTTGCTCGGCGACGAGCCCGTCGAGGTCGTCGGGGCGACTCCCGAAGGCACGTTCCGCTTCCGGTTGCCGCGGTATGCGCCGCGCTTCGATGTCACGCTTGACGGCGAAGAGCGCTCCTTTACGACGCACCTGGACACATTCCTTGTCGATCTCACCGATCCCGATGACCGCGTCGTCGAGCTCACCTGGCGTGTGTGCGTGCCGCTGCCGCAGAAGAGCGAGCGCCTCGGGAAAATCCGCGTAACCAACGCCAGCGAACTGCCGACGAGTTTTTATCCCGAGCTTCGCCGACGGCTTGATGAGCACCGCCACGCCAAGGAGAATCTCTCATGAGCAGCGACGCCGAACTCACGCTCATCCTCGATACGCCTGAACCCTTGGCCGTCGTAGCCGCCCATGTTTTGGAGCGCATCTCCGTCCCCACGGTGGCACGGGTCGAGCTCGCGAGCGCGCTTCCGTTGCGTCTCGAGGACGTCCTCGAGAAGGACGCGACCCTCGTGGTTGCGCCGTTCGGTGGGCTTCCCAGGCGCTGGACACTGCGCGTCGGACACGTTGACTTCATTCGCATCGTCGATGGCTCGATGCGCTATATTGCCCAGCTTTTTCCAGCGTTTTGGTTGCTTCGGTTCACGAAGAACCAGCGCAAGTTTACGAAACTTTCTGCCGAAGCCATCATCTCTAAAATTCTCGCCGAGCACCAGGTCGCGCACCGTTTCGAGCTCGCCCGGCCCACCGAGACGCGAAAGTATTGCGTCCAGTACTCGGAGACGAATCTCGATTTCATCAGCCGTCTGCTCGAGTTCGAGGGCATTCATTACGCGTTCGAGGACGACGGCACCATGGTGCTGTCCGATCGCTCCGAGGACGCGCCGAAGGTGGCGGGCGAGAGCGCCTTCGACCTCGTGGAGGTTGGCGGAGCCATGGAGTGGACGCGCGTCGGACTTCGCGAGTTCACGAAGGAGCGGAAGGTCACCTCAGGCGCTGCCACCGTGAACGACTTCAACTGGAAAAAGCCCAAGGTGAAACTCCTCGCCTCCGCTTCGGCCAAAGAAGACGCCGAACTCGAGGTGTACGATTACCCCGTCGGTTTCCGTCGCTCCGAGCAAGGGCCGCTCCTCGCACAACGCAGACTCGAGGCCTACCGGGTGGCCGCGAGCCAGGTCACGGGGACGGGCAACGTCCATTCCTTCGCGCCCGCACGCTCCTTCACGTTCGGCGCGCTCGCGAGGCCACGCTTCGCGGGCGAGTACCTGATCGTCGGCGTCGAGCATCGCTACCGCAACGGCAAGTTTGAGCACGTCGTCGATGGTCAGGCCAGCTCCGGAATTTCCTACGAGAACACCTTCGCCGGCATCCCAAAGAAGGTGCCTTTCCGTCCGCCACTCGTGACCCCGCAGCCCCACATTGCCGGAACCCATACAGCGATGGTTCGCGGCCCGGCCGGGGAGGAAATTCACACCGACGTGCATGGTCGCTTCTGCGCTCAGTTTCACTGGGACCGCGAGGCCACCAGAAGTGACGAGGATTCCCGCTGGCTCCGCAATGTTCAGGAGACGGCGAACGGCACCGCACTCGCTCGTGTCGGCTGGGAGCAGAGCGTGGCGTACATCAACGGAGATCCCGATCGGCCCATCGGGATCGCGCGAAACATCAACGGGCAGATGACCGCCGAGTACGCGCAGCCCGCCAACAAGACGCGCCACACGATGAAATCGCCAAGCTACCCAAGTGCGAGCGGTGGCTTCAACGAGTTGCGCATGGAGGACCTCGGCGGGCTCATGCACATGGACTGGCACGGCGAAAAGGATTTCAATGCGTCGGTCGACAACGATCGGACGTATGCGATCGCCGCAAACGAGACGAAGAGCGTCGGGGCGAACTATTCAACGACCGTCGTCAACGACCAGCGTGTTGAAGTTGGCGGGAATTACACCGCCAACGTGGGCGGGGTCTTCTCCTTCTCGGTCGAGGCGGATCGCGAAAAAAAGATCGCGGTCGACCAGAAACTCACGATTACCGAGGTCTACAGCCATACCATTGCCGGCAACGACCTCGAGAAAGTGGACGCGAATCGCACCGTCGAGGCGGCCGAGAAGAGCGGCTCTATCACGCGTCAGGTGGTCGATGGGTTTGAGCGCTCGGTGGGCGAGTGGGAGGTGACGGGCAAGGGCAGCCTCGAGCTCCTCGTGCAGGACACCTTGAAGGAGACGGTGGCCGGGACAAAGACCGTCGAGGTAGCGGACGGCGGCATCAGTCTCCGGGTCGGCGGCAAGTTCGATCTCAAGATCAGCGCGGACGCGACGCGCGCGGTCAAGACGAAGATGGGCTACTCCGCAAAGACCACGAGCATCGCTTCCGGGAGCGCGCTCTTTCAAGGCGGGGAAAAAATCGCAATCAATGGCGACAAAATTCTCCTCGTGGCGGACGAATCGCTCGAATTCACGAGCGGCGGCGCGGGGCTGAAGCTCGACCCTAAAAGCATTGCCTTCAAGGGTAAGCTGCTCATCGACGCGAAACGCACGATCACCGTGACTGGAAACAAGGACAATCTCACCAAGTGATTCCGGGCCAACAGGCAAGCCGCTGAGGCGCAAAACGAAACCATATGACGCTTGCTGACCAACTCGTGGATGACGCCGTTCGGGCGGGTGCGGCGGCACTCCTGGACGAGCACGTCGCTTTGACTGTCGACGGCGTTCCTTACGAGGTGCTCTCGCTCGATGGCCGAGAGACCGTGAGCCAGCTCTTTTCCTTCGAGGTCCTGTGTGCGGATGTCGCTTTCGGCCCGGCCCCGAAACTGCTGCTCGGTAGGTCGTGCGAGCTCGTCCTTCACGACGGCTTTGGCGTGCGCCGCTCGATCCAGGGAATGCTCACGGAGGCGCAGCGACTTCTGCGAGATGAGGGGACTGCCGAGCTTCGACTTACCGTACGCCCCAACTTTTACCCGCTCTCGCTCTCGCGTGACAGCCGCGTTTTCAATGATCTGTCGGTGCCAGATATCGTCGATCGTGTGCTGGAAAAACTCCCCACGAAGCACCCGTATCGCTGGGCGCTCACGCGAACCTATCGCAGTCACGTCTACACGGCGCAATACCGCGAGGAGGACTGGACCTTCATCTCGCGACTTCTCGAGGAGGAAGGCATTTACTACTGGTTCGATCACGAGGGAGCTGACAGCACGCTGATTTTTTCGGACGACTCCGGGTTCGCACCCGAACTCACCGGCGGTCCGTCCATCGAGTTCGCGCTCGAAAAGGGGATGCTGGGGGACCACGAGTACATTCACGAACTCGGAAGCGAGGCCCATGCGACGGCCACGCGGTTCACGGTCGCTTCTTTCAGCCCTTGGAACCCGGAGCTCAAGGTCACGGCGACCGAGGGAAAGGGCTTTCACGCAAGTTACGAGGCGCCAGGCGGCGGCCCTGAGAGCCTGGAGGTCTGCCGCGAACAGGCGAAAAAGCGCCTCGAGATCGCACTCTCTCTGCGCGCCGGCGTGAGCGGCAATGCCTCCAGCGTTCGTCTCGAACCGGGCCGGATCGTCGAGCTCTTGAATCATCCCGTCTACGACGGCCGCTACTTCGTCACGGAGGTGGTGTACGAGGTGAAGCAGCGCCGTGCGTTCGCGGGCGCAGGGGGCGGCTATCGTTGCCACTTTGAGGCGATCCGCGAGGAAATTGCGTTCCGACCAGCCGAGCTCACGCCGGTGAGTCAGCAGGCGGGGGTCCAGAGCGGTCGCGTCGTCGGACCACCCGGTGAAGAGATCCACACCGATGAGCGCGGCCGCGTGCGCGTGCAGCTTCACTGGGACCGCGAGGGCGCGTGGGATCATGAAGCTGGCAAGTGGATGCGCGTGGCTCAGCGCGGCGTTGGAATGTCGATGTCTTACCCGCGCACCGGGTGGAACGTGGTGGTGTTGATGGAGGAAGGGAACGTCGACGCGCCGAGCATTCTGTCCCGCGTTCATGATGCCGCGCATCCGCCGACTTATCCGCTTCCCGAAAACAAGACGCGCACCGTGTTTCGCAGTGCCACTTCCCCGGGCGGCGGGGGCGCGAATGAGTTCCGTTTCGAGGACCTCGTCGGCGTGCAGGAGTTCTTCGTCAACGCGAGCCGTGACATGAACTACCTCGTGAACAACAATTTCGGTGAGGGCGTTCATCACGACCAGGTCCGGAGCGTCGGCGGCAATCAGGACGTGTCGATCGGGGCGCGAATGATCGACGCGGTGATGAACGATCAGCAGTTCAAGGTCGGCGGGGACGAGACGGTGGAGATAACGAAGGCACGCACGAAGACGGTCGGGGGTAACGAGAAGGAAAACATCGGCGGAAAGCGCGCCCTCGAGATCGGTTCAAGCGTGACCCACCAAGTCATCAAAGACCGAACGCTCGAGGTCTTGGGTGACGCCACCGAGACCGCGAAGGAAGGGCTCATCAAGGTCTCCGCGGCGAAGGCCAAGGTGACCGTCAAGGGTGAGGCGCAGCAGACAATCGAGGGCATACTTTCCGAGCAAGTCACCGCGGATGCTGAGAAAAAGGTGGGTGCGGGAAAGACCGAAAAGTGCAAACAGTCTTACTCGGTGGAAATCAACGGCACGTTCACCGAGACGGTGACGGGAAATCTCGTCATGAAGGCGGACGAGCATTTCTTGGACGGCGCCGACAAAACATCGACCTGGAATGTCACGGGGGCGCTGGTCGGGAAGACGCCGACACTTCACGTCCAGGCGAAGACGAGCATCGTGCTCCAGTCCGGCGCGAGCACAATCGAGATCACGAAAGACAGCGTCACCCTGCGCACGCCCAGTTACGACCTCGGTCAAGCTGAGAGTCTCGTCTCGGTCACCAAGCTCATCAAGCACAACGGCTGAGAATCCAATGCAAGATCCGCTCGTTTATCAGCTCGACGTCGCAGGGTTCGCGTTTCAGATTCGGACGGTCTCCGGCGTCGAGGGGCTATCGCTCTCTTGGCGCTTCGAGCTTGCGTTTGTGCTCGACCCACAGACGATGAGTGGCGATCCGGACGCGTTTGACCCCGACGTGGTCATCAAGGCGAAGGCTGTTCTCACCCTTCGACGCGGGGACGTCGTCGTGCGGACCATCTGCGGCATCGTGACCGAAGCCGCCCTCTCGGGGACGATCACGGGACACGCTCAGGTGAGGCTCGTCGTCGAGCCAGGGTTCGCGTTGCTCAAACACCGCAAGGACGTCCGTATTCATCGGAACCTTTCCGTGCCCGAAATAGCCCAGCAGGTCGCCGCAGGGCTCGGCGTGAAGAGCGAGACCCGATTGCGCGAGAGTTACGCGAAGCGCCCCTACTGCGTGCAGTGGCGCGAGAGCGATTTCGATTACGTGTCCCGGCTCCTCGAAGACGAAGGAATTTTCTACTTCTTTACGCAGGATGACACGCTGGTGTTGGGTGACCACCGGAGCGCATACGGAGCGACCGGTCTCATGCTGCCGTTTCGGTCGGCCGCGGGCGTGAACCAGAACGACGACGCCGTCCATGCGCTTGGCACGCGCGCGGCGGTCACACCAGGCAAGGTTACGCTGCGCGACTGGAACACCGAGCATCCGAATCTCGACATGGATGTGTCGCACGCCACGGCCGTGACGTTCGGCCCAGAATGGTACGATTTTCCCGGCGAATTCGAGGATACTGGCGAAGGCAAGCGCAAGGCACGACTCCACGCCGAGGCCTTCGATAGCGTCGCGGCGGCCGTGCTCGGACGGAGCACAGCGGGCGGTCTTATGCCCGGGTACACTTTCGCGCTCAGCGAGGCGCCTGTCGGCGGCATACCAGGCGAACATGTCGTCCGTCAGTTGACGCATGCGTGGGACCGCGAGCAGGCGGGCTTCGAGCTTGTTTTCGAGGCGGATGCCGGGGACGCGATCTACCGACCTGCGCGTGCGACCCACGTTCCACGAATCATGAACCCCCTCACGGGGATCGTTTGCACGAACGGCGAGGACATTCACTGTGACCACTTTGGTCGCGTCAAGGTGCACTTTCACTGGGACCGCCTCCGTCCCTTCGACGACGACTGCTCTCACTGGGTCCCGGTGCTGCAGGACAACACGGGCGGTTCTTCCGCGATCCCTCGAAAAGACTGGGAGGTGGTGGTGCACTTCCTGGAGGGCGATCCCGATAGGCCCGTCGTTCTGGGTCGGGTCTACAACGGTGACGATGTCTTTCAAGAGAAGCTTCCCTATGCGAAGGCGCGCTCCGCGCTCACCTCTCGCGCGACGCCTGACCGGATTACCGGTAACGAGATTCGCTTCGATGATGCGGCGGGGGCCGAGCAGATATTTGTGCGTGCTCCGAAGGACATGAACGTGTTCGTCGGGAACGATCAGACTCAGTCGGTGGGGAACAGCGCCACCTCGACGGTGGGAAACGACGAGACGGTCAGCGTGGGTGGGAACTCCACGTGGAAGATCGGCGCCGACTATTCTCCGACGGTCGGTGCCAATCAGAAGTGGGAGGTTGGCGGCAACTACTCTCGGAAGGTTGGCCTCGGGGACGTCAACGCCGTCGGTGGGGATCACGAACTGCGGGTCGTCGGCGACCACACGCAGACTGTTTTTTCTGACGTGAACTATGGCGCGAAGAACCTGCGTGAGGACATCCAAGGCAAGCTCGCGGAGGAGTTCAAGGTGAAGCACACGACCGCCATCGGAGGCCCGATGGAGCTCACCATCGGGGGTGGTTTTTCGCAGAAGGCCAAGTCTGCCAAAATGGAGCAGACCACGCGTGACCGCACCGAGAGCATCACGGGGACGCACTCGATTGTTAGCGACGACGAGCTGCAGCTTCGTTGCTTCACCGAGCGCACGAGCACAATCGGCGCTGCGATCGAGGTGCGGGCAGGGAAAATCCTGGCGCTGACGGGTGCAGAAAAACACACGGAGCACTCCAAGACAGCGAGCTGGACGGGCTCGTCCGACGTCACGCTGGTTGTCACCGACGGGGGAGTCTCCTCCACAGTGATGCTGACGAAAGACGGCCAGGTAACCATTCGAACCGATGGCACCGTGACCATCGACGTGACGGGTACCGCGAACCTGGGTGCCAAAGTGGCGAGCCAAATCTGAACGTGCCCATGCTTCCCATCATCAGCCATGCGGTCGGAATTCACGAGCAGACCTGGGCGCGGGTCTATTTGAACGACGTCCCGTTGTTCCGCTCGCCGCATTTCGGCCCTGATTCTCAGAGTGGCCCGATCAACCACTTGCTTCGCAAAGGCGAGAACGAGGTGTCCGTTGAGCTCCTTCGCGCGACACCCGACAACGTGAACGGCCCCATTCAGAATGCGTTCCGTTTCCAGCTTTACACCGTGAACAACCTAGGCGCTCCGGAAGGGGTGCCGCTCGACAAGACCCTCATCTGCGAAGTGCGTTACCCCCAGATGGTCGAGACGGTCGCGCCCGCCCATCGGCACTTTCCGTTTTTCTATCGGCAGACCTTTCAGGTCGATGTCGCCCTTCCGACGCCACGCTTTTTCGATGCGCCGGCCGCGGTGTTCGACTGCCACGGGCTGACGGAGCAACGCGCCGCGGTGCAGTACCTCTACGGGCTTCTCGAGCGCGGTGAACACGAGGCTTTGCTCGATGAACTCTCGCTCAAATTTGAGGCCATGGAGCGGGCGTTCCCGGACGAAGACCGTATGCGCGCAGCGTCGCGGAAACGCGAGTGGCGAGAGGAGCTCTTTGCCTACGATCCACGGCCGGACGGGCCGCTCGATTTCGCGGCGCTCCACTTCGAGTCGCGGCGCGGCGGACAGGTGCTCCACGTGACGCGTTACGATGAGCGCCACGCTCTGGAGGCCACTTGCGCAGGCGACCCGAACCGGCAGATCCTGACCGATCTCGTGATGCTTCAGCACGAGGGTCGGTGGCGTGTCTTTACCTAAGCGGAGCTGAAAAATGCCAGCGAGCAACGCACAGCAAGAAATCGTTCACAAGGGCTCCGGCCATCGGGCCGTCGGTTCCGAAGGCTGCGTGAACGGCCCCCACGAGAACGTCGCGCCAGCGGCGAACCTTGCGCCTGGCGCGTCGACCAAGACGACCATCGAGGGCAACCCTATCGCGCTGGTTGGTCGTACGCAGTGGGACCCCTCGACCGGTGGCGGAATCCTCGGGACCAAGAGCGGCACGACCTTGAAGGAGGCCGTTGTCGTCAGCGGCTCGAAGGATGTTGGCATCGAGGGGGCACCCGTGGCCCGCACCGGCGATCCGACGACGCAGAACCACGGAAACGCGAGCGGTGCCGTCACGCCTGCGCCTCTGGCCGTGGCTGCAAAGAGCGTCGAGGCGCGTGCGAAGAAAAAGTGCACGTTGACCAAGTGGGAGGCGCGTTCTGGCGACGGCGGCGTTCTCGGGTACCTTGGAAAAGACAAGACCGGCGCGCCGAACTACCTCGAGGTGAAGCAAGGCGACACCGTGACGTTTGTCGCGACACGTCATGACATCACGCAGACGCCGAACGAGTTGAACCCCAACTGCGAGCTGGGGCCGCACACGAATTGGCTAGCAAAAGGACAGGTCTTTCCGCTCTTCATCGACACGAAGGAAAAAAAACAGGTGGGGATCGACACGTTTGCGGTTCCTGCGGACCTCGTGGTGGAGCCGTTCGCGATGGCGGACATCATGGCCGAAGTCGGCACCAAAGATCCGGCGGCGGTGATCAACTCGTTGGCGAGGCTTCAACTCGAAGCAGAAGCTCCGACGGCGGTCAAGACCGCGGCCGGCACGCTGAAGGTGGACGTTCGGACGTTCCTATTTTTCTGCTGGTGGTGGTGTTCGGCGCCCGAACTCAAAGTGACCGCGACGTCGTGTGCAGGCTCGCTCGACGCCGTGCTGAAGGTCTTCCCAAAGCGAGTGCTGAGCTTCTCCGTCGAGTGGGACAACCCGCTCCACGAGGAGAGCTTCCACGGTAAAAAGTACGACGAAGTAACAAAAACGCTCGAGGACAAGAAGAAGGCCACCGAGGGCGCGCAGAATCAAGCCGCGGCAGACCAAGCGAAATACAATAAGCTCGGCGACGCAAATGTGGGCAAGGGGCTTCTCGAATCGGACAAGGCGGATTCGCTCAAAGGGACAGACGGAGCGTCGAAGAAAGGCAACGAACGCGCGACCAATCGAGGTGACAACGCTTACGACAAAGCGAAGGACCAGTTCAAGAAAGCCGAGGAGGCGAAGGCAAAATTCGACAAGGCGGCCAAGACCATTGACTCCCTGAAGGACGCCCTCAAGACCCTCGACAAGTCTCTTTCCACGGTGAAGAAGCTCTCCGACCTCGCTAACGTGCCGCTGCAGTTTGACCTGTGCAAGGGGCTGAACCTCACGGTCACCATGAGCTACGAACGCACGACGGATCGAGAGAGCGCGCGAGGGTGGGGCTATTACACCGCGGCGCGCGTTGGGCAGAAGTGGAAGGTTGACTTTGGCTGCCCCAAACTCATTGGTCTGAGGTGGAGCCCGACGGTCTCGCTCTTGTTGATCGCTGGACCATACATGGCGACGGTCGCTCAGTTGCTGCGCAAGTACAACATTGTCAACGTTGACCTTGGCTTCTTGGTCGACTTCGCTATCGCTGCGACGATCTTTATCGAGAAGGATCAGCACGATGAGTTCGCGGGTGGTGGCCTGTTAAGTTCAAAGTTCGCCATCAGCATGTTCATCGAACTCGGCGGAGCCAGCGTCGATGTGGTCAAGGCCACGGTGTCTCTCCCAGCCTCGTTAAGCATTGAGTTTCGGCCGCCCACAGGCAAAGGGGCCCTCATCAAGATGACGCCTCGCGCCGGCGTGAGTGCAACTACGTACTCGGTCGTGCTCTTCCCGGACCGTTGGTGGAAGATGACGGTCGCTTCCGGGACAATTCCGGCGCTCGAGTATAGCTGGAACAAGGACGGCTCCATCTTTTGGGAGCAGCCGAACGTGCCTCACTGACCCGGACCTCCCATGCGATTTTACCCGCCGCTCGTGCTGCAGACCAACGCCGGAAAAGTGTGGGGGAAAAGGGTTTGTCCGCTGCGAGTGGGGCTCGTCCCTTGGGAGCCGCGTCAGGAGCGGACGACGGTCGTCGTGAAGGCGAGTTACGACGTCGGCCGCGAGGCGACGCTCGCGCGCGAGTCACGTCCGTTCGGGCGTGGACGTCCTGCGACGCGGCGTGGTGCGCTGCCGCTCGAGGTCGATGAGCCGGATGACCTTGTGGCGGTCAAGCTCGGCGCCGACTTGCTCTTTGGCGGCAGTGCGTACGCCGGGCGCGCGGTGGAGCGAATCGCTGCTCGCGTCTGTTTTGGCGATGCCATTGATTTTTTGTTCGTTGTGCAAGGTCCGGCTCCAGTGGAGCGCATGCCCCTCGCGGGTGAGTTCTTGCGGCAGCCCGATGGCGTCACGGCGCTCCCGCCGGTCGGTGCTGTGCGAGCCCGTGCCGTCGCTATGCCCGCGGATGAGGAGGACGTGGACGCCATGACGCCTGAGGAGCGCAAAGCGGTGCTTCGGGTACTTGCGGCGCGCTTTGCGGAGCACGAGGCCCAGGCCCAAGCGGTGCCCTTGTCATCGGGCGCTGAGGCCCATGGGGCGGCACGTTCGCCCGACACCGGACGGGTCCCCGAAGAGACGTGGGCTCACCTGCCGACCGCGGCGCCTTATCTCGGACGAGGCGTCCAGTGTGCGGCGGCCCACCTCACGACGGCTTTCCTTATCGGTGGTGAGCGCCTGGAGCTCACGGGTCTCTTGCCGGGTGGCGGGGACCGCGTGTTGACACTCCCGAACCACGTCCCGCTCGTGCTCGCCGAGGGGAATGCCGGCCGCTTCGTTGTCGAAATGCTCTGTGACACGGTCCTCCTCGACGACGATGGTTTGACGATGACTTGGCGTGGTCAGGTGCCCGAGGATTTGTTTGCGTCGCCCATCTCGCGCCTGGTCGTCACGCTCGCGGAGCGAGGGTCGGAACCCGAACTCTCGACGGTGATGGGTGAGTTGGCTCGAGCACACTACGGACGCGCGGAAGTTCCCGAGGCCGCTGACATCCAGGTGCCTCCGAGCCCGGACGCAGAGCTCATCGTGGCCAGGCTAGCGAACGGGCACGCTACGCCGGAGCCCATGCTCTCGCAGGCGGAGTTCGTTCAGTTGCGGGCCGCACTTTCGTCCGACAGCACGGGGCGAAGGGACCGGCTCTCGAAGCATGGGCTCGACGAGCACGAGTGGAGTCTCGAGGTGCGCGCCTGGAGCGCCGTTGCCAACCGGGCTCGGTCCCGCGGCGACACGAGTCTTGCCGTCGCGCTGGATCGCGCGGGTGCTGAGGCGCGTCGAAAGTTGAGGAGCTCATGATAGCGGACGTCATCGGATTGGGCGCTCGGGGGCCCGTAGGGTTGTCGATCTTGCAAGTGGCGACGAACCTGCGGGCGCGCGGCTTCACACCGCGCAGCGTCGCGCTTCGCGATCGTTCGGGGCATGAAATCGGCCTCGCGATGACGGGCGGCATCGGTGAGCATTGCATGGGCTTCGACCGGCTCGTTTCTCTCGCTGCCCCTGCGCTAGCCGAAGCCGTCCTCGACGCTGGAATTTTTTCGCCGAGCGGTGCGCTGCCGGTTCTTCTGTGCCTCGCGGAGCCGGGCCGCGCCGATGACGATCCACGTTTCGACGGCACGATCCTCGAGGCCCTGGGCGCGCACGCCGGCATCACCGTGGACAGCGAGCGCTCCGCGACGGTGCGGCTGGGGCACGCCGGCTTTGCCCGGGCCATCGAGCGGGCCAAGGCCCTGCTCGATGCAGGCGCGCCGTCGGTGGCGGTTGGGGGCGTGGATTCTTATTACCATTCTGCGGTGCTGCGTGGGCTTGACGCCTCGTATCGGTTGCACGCGCTCGAGGCCGAGGACGGCTTTATTCCGAGCGAGGCGGCTGCCTTCGTCGTCCTCGCTCGCGGCACGGTCGGAACGCCGCGTGCTCTTCGCGGCCGGATCCTGGCGGTCGCCGCTGGCAACGAGCCTGCCGTTCGTGACATGACGACTGTCAATACAGGTCTTGCCATGACGCTGCTGGTTGAGCGCGTGCTCGAGCGATCAGGCCCGCTCGGTTGGGTACTGACCGACGAAAATGGCGAAAGGCATCGAGAGTCCGAGTGGACCCGCGTCGCGCTCAGGCTTCTCTCCGGCGTTCCGCGCACGACCTGGGTGACGAACACGGGGGATGTCGGTGCAGCGAGCGGGCCGCTCTTCGCGGCGGTGATGCTCAAGCTTGCGTCGCTCGGATGCGCCACCGGTTCCAGGGCGTTGCTCGCGCTTCACTCCGATGGCGGCGAGCGCGGCGTGCTCGCGATCGAGGCTGTCCATGGTTGAAAACACGACGAACGACTGGTCCGACGAGCCCACGAAACACACGGCTCGCGTCGCGCGCGACGTGATCGATGACGTCTTGCTGCGGCTTGGTCACGCCGGCGGCCGCACGGACCGACGGGCGCTGCTGAGCGCGCTCGAGGCGACGCGGGGAGAACTCGACCGGCTTGAACAGAGTGCCCTCCAGGACGATGACCATCTCGAGCGCGTCGCAGGCGTGCTCGTACAGCTTGCGGCTTCGGTCCAAGCTGCGGGTTCGAGCAGCCTGCCAGATCCTGAGCGTTTCCTTCAGCGGTTGTTGGCCGTGACGCGATCGATTGAGCGTGCTCGGGAGGCTTCGATCGACGTGCTCGCCGGTGCGCACGGCGATTTGCTGGCCCGGGCTCGCGGGGTTGGCCACGTGGGGGACAGCTTTGGCACGCCGAGGCCTCGTGCCCCGTTTGCGGCGAGCGTCGGTGAGCCCGGGCTGTTTGAGCTCGAGCGCGGATGGCTCGTTACGCATATCGACAAAGCGATTCCAGAAGCGTTCTTCACGGACGCCGATGAAGACGAATTCATTCTTTCAGAGCCGCACGACGACGACTCGTTGTTGGCGTTGCTCCCCAAGGGCGACGGGTCACTGCCCATCCTTAGCGACGAGCAAGCGGCACCGCCCGCCGAGGCGGTCGTGTCCTCGAAGCGGCTCGAGATTCTGGTCTCAGGGGCCGAGTCCGACGAGGCAAGTGCCGCTGGCTTGCCAGGCGAGCTTGCTCAGCTTCGGCGTTCCGGTCGCACCTTCCTCGAGGACGTGTCAGCCAACTCGAACCTGCGTCGACTCGAGGCAACCGAGCGATTCCAGTGGGGCCCCGTCGAGGGCTTCGAGGGCAGGATGTGTCAAGCGCTCGACGCCTTTCTGGCGTTGGGAACGCCGTTTCACTCGGCCTCGGCTCCCGCCGTGGCACGGGCCGGAATCGACGTGCTCGACGAAGCTCTGCGCTACGGCCGGGAGGCACTGACGGCGGATCCAGGGCGTTCCTTCGCCCGCGCGCTCGTCCTCGGTTCGGTGGCGGGTGAAGACACCGTGCGCGCCGCGGTGCTCGCGCTGAAGCAGTCCCCTCAGTTCACTCATAAGGCGCAGGTTCAGGCCTTTTCGCTCGCTTCAAACCCGGCGATGGATGAGGCACTCGTTCGGCTCTGCCTCGAGCGCGACACCCATCTGCTGCGCTTCGCGCTGGAGGCGGCTTACGCGCGTCGCTGCGTTGACGCGGCGACGGTCGCTCCACTGGTCGAGCACACGGACGATGCGGTGCGGATCCGTGCGTACCGGGCGCTTGGTGTCGCTAGCGATCGGGTGACGGCCGCCACGCTGTTGACCGACAGGCTCGAGACGGAAATGAGTGACATGGCGGCAACGGCTGCCGCGGAGGCGCTTGCGCTTCTCGGTCGCGGTCGCGGTCTCGCTTATGCGCGCGAGCGCCTCAATGAGGAACTCGAGTCGCCCGGTAGCTTACCAAGCGGCGGGCGCCTTCGACTCATGGCGTTGCTCGGCGCGGTTGGCGGCGAAGCCGATCATGCGCTGCTGGCCGCTCTCTACACGGGTGCGAGCGGCGAAGCGGCTGCGCTCGGGGCGCACGGTCACGTGGCGCTTGCCGAGGTGTTGTTCGACGTGCTCGTTTCTTCGTCGCCGCGGCTGGGTGTCGGCCATTGGCAAAAACAAGAAGCCGCCGAAGCGCTCGTCCGGATCACCGGTGCGCCGATTCTGGAGACGGTGGCGGATCGCTATGCTCCACGCACCGAGCCCGCAGCCTGGCAAGCCTGGTGGAACGAGTTCGCGGATGAGTTTCAACTCGTTCGGCGGTACCGCTGGGGACGACCGTACTCAGCACTCGCACCGCTCACGGAACTCGAGGCGGACGACGTTCCCGTGCGCCTGCGACAAGCCGCAGCGTTTGAGTTGGCGGTGGAGCTCGGTGAGCCCTTGCTCTCGGTTGAAACCGTCTGTTCCACCCAGCGGCGCGGTCTCGCTCGAGCCCGGGCGAGTGTGGAGGCACGACTCAGCGAGGGAACGCTTTCGTACGGCGTGTGGCGCTGAGGTCTTGCCCTCAACTCGCAGGCAATAGGAGCTGCGCTTCTTGGAGCTTTCGGCGCACCCGTCCGATGGCTTTTCGGAGCGTGCGTGGCAGGGTCGGGTCGCAGCTCAGTTTTTCAGACCATTGGCTTTGCAGCTCGGTCCACTCGCGCCGGCTCATGCTCTCCTTCAAAAGGACACTGTCCTCACCATCCTCGCCGGCGCCTTCGATCGTTGCGCGCAAGGTGGCGTAGCGTTCGAGTTCGTCGTCGGTGTGCGCGGCGACCGGGTTGCGAGCGAGGCGCGCCTCGCGGAGGTGGCTTGTCACCCCGTGGAGCAGCTCCGCGTCTCCTTCATGCGCACTCGATGTGAGCGCATCACGGAGCCATGTTTCGTGGTTCCGCCAGCGAATTTCATCGATTCCATGACGCGCGAGCAGCACGTCGAGGGGCTCAGCTTCGCTCCAATACGCGACCTTGACCGCCGCGTATTCGGCGAGCGAAAGCGGGTTGAAGCCGTTCTTCGATGGGACAACTTGGATGGCCACCTTCGCCTCGACAGCGCTGGGCGGTGCCGCCGTTCTCGACGCCCGACCGAGCGGCACGGCGGCGCTCAGCCGGCTCGTCCACCCGTCGGGAGAACCCTGCGCCGCGACCGGCTCCGAAGTTCCGTAAACCACCGGAATGGCTGCGCCGACCCACCTCCCACCGTGCGCTCGCAACTCCTGAAGGACCCAACCTTCAAGTTTTTCGCTCTCGCTGACTTGGCGAGACTCGGTGCTGCGAAACGGCAGCGTTTTGGAAGACCCTCCCGCCTCTTGCAGCCCAGGCTCGTAGGTCTCGAGGACCCCGCCTGCCCGCCTGAACGGCGCCTTTTCTTCGACTGGAGGCTGTTGCCCAACCTGAATGACCAGGACCGTGGCCGCGTTCGAGCCATCTGGTCGCAGGCCTCCGTCCAAAGCGTTGAGTCGGGTGCCCAGCCAGTTTTCGAGGCGCTCGGCCTCGCTTCCCGTTGGCGGCTGTCCGCCGGTTCGCCGGGCTCTTGGAAAGAAGTCGTCGTTGAACCCCATCCGACTTGGGAGCTTACCTGCCCACCGTTCTGGGTGCACGCGATCCGGGCCCTCCGCAGCCATCGCCATCGACACCGGTCGAACCCAGGCCGTTGGCAACTGTGAAGACGGACGTCATGGGTAAGAAAGCGCCAGCCGCAATTGCTCCTCGAAGACCTTTGGGTCCGTGGTGGGGAGCTTGCAACTCCCACGCTCGCAAACGTAGGCGGTGGCGAGACCCTTTAGAGTTTTCTTCGCGGAAACCCAAGGCACCCTCGTCGCGAGGCGGCCGAGGTGCTCCTCATCTGCGATGACGAACACACTGTTTGGAACGAACGTTCGCTTCAACACATCGAGCAACGGCCGCGCCTCGGGGGCGAGTGCGCCGCGACCCACCGGAAGCACCACGACCACTTCTTTCGTCGCGTCGGTCGCCCAGTCGAGGGCCATCAGCAAGTGGTCGAGCTTCAGCGGTTGCCGCTTCAGGTCAATCGAGAATGCCCGCAAGGTTTTCTCGGCCAATGCGAGCTGGCGTGGCTTCCCCGTGAGGGCATACAGGCGAAGCCAGTTGTTCGCAGCCACCGAGTTGGCACTTGCGATGGGTCCGTCTCGGTCGGGCTTCTCGCGCAACCACAAGTGCTCGTGCTGGGCGGCGGAAAGATAATACCCGCCGCGCTCGATGTCCGAGAAGTTCGCTTCGAGGTTCTCCATCAACCGTGTCGCATCGTCGAGCCATTCAGGCTCGGCCGTGAGCCCGAACACATCGAGTGCCGCTGCCGCCAAGAGTGCGTGGTCATCGGCAAATGCTGCGCCGACGTCGACGCCGTTCGAGCGCAGATGAGGCAAGGCCTTGCCGACTCTCGATGGCGCAAGAAAACTCTTGGCAGCGGTGAGTGCCGCCTCGCCGTACCCTGAATCACCGAGCACCAGAGCGGCGCGGGCGAGCGCCGAAATCGTCAGCGCATTCCAAGCGACAATGACCTTGTCATCACGGAGCGGAGGCGGGCGCTGTTGCCGAGCTTGCCTCAACCGTAAGCGCATGCCGTTCAGGCGTTCGGTCACGTCCGTGCTCGAAAAAGCTGGAAAAATGGACGAGTCGATGTTCGCAGCGTCCAAGGTGAGAACGTTGCGCCCTTCGTAGTTTCCGCGCTCGGTCACTCCGAACCAGCGCACGGCATCGGCCGCATCCTTGGGGCCCAATACTCGAGCGAACTCGAGGGGGCTCCACGTAAAAAACGCGCCTTCCTCGCGTGTGCCCTCGGGACCCAGACTGTCGGCATCCGTGGCGGAGTAGAAGGTCCCGTCGGCGGCGCGCATGTCACGCAGCAGGTAGTCGAGCACATCCCGGGCGGTGGCCTCGAAGCGCGGCTCCGAAAGTGCCTGACCGGCTTCGAGGTAGGTCATGGCGAGCTCTCCATTGTCGTAGAGCATTTTTTCAAAGTGGGGGACGAGCCAATGAGCGTCGGTGGCGTAGCGGTGAAAGCCCCCGGCGACCTGGTCGTAGATCCCCCCGGCACGCATCCGTTCGAGGGTATGGCGAGCCATGTTCATTGCGCTCAAGTCCCGCGAGCGCTGCCCAACGCGCAGCAGGAGCCGTATCGGAAAGGACGATGGAAACTTGGGCGCACCTTCGGAGCCTCCGGCTACTCGGTCGAAGCGACGGGCAGCGAGCGAGCGCGTATCGGCGAGCAAGGAAGCTGGGGGAAAGTCACCTTGGGGTAGCGGTGCAGTGGCTGTCTTCAAGCGGGCCACAATCCTCTGAGCTTGCTCGTTGATGGCGCGCGGGTCGGACCGAAAGGCCGCGGCTTGCTGATCGAGCAGCTCGTCAAGCCCCGGTGGGCTCCTTCCCGCGCCCCGCCTGGGCGGGAAGTAGGTGCCTCCAAAAAACGGCTCTCGTTCGGGCGTAAGCCAGATGCTCATCGGCCAACCACCACGGCCCGTGAACGCCTGAAGGAAGCTCAGGTAGACGCCGTCCACATCGGGCCGCTGCTCGCGGTCCACTTTGATAGCGACATAGCGTTCGTTCAGCACCTTCGCCGTCGCCTCGTCTTCGAAGCTCTCCTCCTCCATCACATGACACCAGTGGCACGTGCTGTAACCGATGGAGAGAAAGACCGGCCGATGAAGGGCCTTCGCGAGTGCGAACGCCTCGTCACCCCAGGCGAACCAATGGACCGGGTTGTGGGCGTGCTGAAGGAGGTACGGGCTCGACTCGAAGATGAGGCGGTTCGTGTAACGCGGCGAGCCATCCGGGTTCTTGTGTCGGGTACGCGGAACGTAGTCGGCACCCTTCGCCGCGAGCGCCGCCCTGATACGGGCAGCGAGTTCAGGGTCGTCGGTGATGGGCGCGCTTGCACCGGAAAGCACGCTGTCGCTTCGGCCAGGGTGGCAATTCGAGCAGGCCGTGAGGAGCGACAGGAACCCACACGCAAGCGCGCTCCGAGCGAAGCCCATCGGTGCGGCTCAGTTCGCGTTCGCGGCGGCTACGAAAAGAGCTCTCAAGTCAGCGTAGTTTGTAGCCACCCCGAGATCGTGGCTGCTCAGGTTGTAGATGCCGACGACTTTGTTCGCACCGTCGAGGAGGACGACGTCGCGGTAGGTGGGCTTCCATTCCTTCCACACGTCAGCCGCTGCCGTCGCCTGGAGCCAAGGCAATTGGCGTCCCGCAGTGATGGTCGCGTTGCCGGACTCGAAGCCGATCTCGTTCACACCGAGGATCTGGATCGGCACTTTGGTGCCCGCTGCCGTGAGGTCTTTTTGGAGGGTGTCGAGGTGACCAAACTGGCCACTGCAGTAGCCTCACGTGGCGTGTCCGAAGTACCAACCCGAAACCTGCGTCGCGTAGTCCTTCGGTGAGACCGCCTGGTTGAAGCGAGGGGAGTTCGGGTTGACGTCGAGCGCGCTAAAGTCGGTGGCGCTCCAGCCGAGTGCCACACCGCCCAGCATCATGCCAGTGCTGCTCGAGGCCATCGCGCTACCACCGGTGCCGGCCGCGGGCAGCAGTTGCCCACCCATGCCACCCATGCTGCCGCTCGACACCGAGCCACCCATGCTGCTGCTCGACACCGTGCTGTTCCCTGCAGCGGTGCTGGGTGAACCAGCCGGAGCTGCTACAGAGCACGCGAAGGCGAACGCCGTCGCCAACGGCAGTGCGAACCACGAACGTTCTAGGACCATAGACCTGCAACATACAGCGTGTCGCGTCCGCTTGGCGAGTTCGCCGTGCATCGCCTTTCTACCTCCAATTCGCCCGGGGCCCCTTGACCAGAGCGCGCCTGCCCATTACTTAGTGAGCGCTCACTCGTTAAAGCAAGACTCCCTCATGGCCCGCCCCATTTCCATTCGTGACGAAGACATTCTGGCCGCTGCCAGGCAGGTCTTCCTCGAGCGCGGGATCCGCGGGACGAGTGCCGAGGTCGCTGAGCGCGCTGGGGTCTCCGAGGGCAGCATTTTTAAGCGCTTTCCATCGAAAGATAAGCTGTTTCAGGCGGCGATGCGCGTGGACATGGACGCCACCATCACGTTCACGCGGCAGATGGCCGAGCGCGCCGGCGAGAGCGATGTACGAGCCGGCCTCCTCGAGCTCGGTGCCAACATCTTGCAGATGTTCCGCCTGCTCCTACCGATGATGATGATGCGCTGGTCGAACCCCGACGAGCACGTCGAGGAGCTGCGACAGGATGAGTCGCCCCCACTGCAATTGTTGGCGGCGCTGATGGATTACTTCGGGGCGGCGGTCGCAGCGCGACGCATTCGAGCCATTGACGTCGAAATTTTGTCGCGCGCGTTTCTCGGTGCCTTGCAAAATTACGCGTTCTTCGAGGTTTTGATGCGCGTCCGGAAAGAGAACCCCACGCCGGCGGTGACTTTTTTGAGACGGCTCGTGGACGGTCTCTGGGTGGGCTTCTCGCCCAACGGTGAAAGGCCCTTGAAACCCGAGGGGACAGCTCGTGGTTTGCATAAAAAGGCTCCCGGGAAGCATAAAAAGGCCCCCGGGAAACTGCGGGGAACGAGCGCGCTCTCGACGCGATGAATGGTGGATGCAGAATGATTCCTTCCTCAAAGCTGAATTTTTCACTGGCGTTTGGGCTTGCCACCTTCGTCGCCGCGTACCGAGCTCAGGCACTGCAGCCGCTGGACGAGTTTCGTCGTTCGGCTCGCGCGGCCAATTTTGACGTTCGTGAAGCGGGCCTCGTCACGGAACAGCGCGGGCACGAGGCGAGCGTTGCCCTCGGGCGCCTCTTGCCGATCCTCTCGGCCACCGCGGCCTACACGCGCAACCAGTATGAGGTCTCGGTGGCTCGGCCCTCGCCCGGAGGCGAAACCGTCACGGCCGTCATCACGCCGCTCGATCAGCTTGAAGCGAACCTGGGCGTTCGCGTTCCCTTGATCGATGTGGGCGGATGGCTGAGGCTTTCCGCGTCGCTACGTGCGGAAGACGCCGCGAACCTACGAGCGGAAGCGACCACCAACGACGGGGACGCGGAAGTTGCGCGTCACTACTACACGCTCATCGGAGCCACGTGGCTTCGCGATGCGGCCGTCAAGGCGCAGGCGGCTTCTGAGCAAAATCTCGATGTATTTGTGCGACGCCGCGAAGCTGAGCGCGCCCTTGATACCGACGTTCTCAAAGCTCGCGCCGAGGTCGAGCGGGCCAAAAAGGTGGTCGCCGAGACGGACAACCAGGTGCGCATGGCGGTACGTGGCCTTCGCACCGCGAGCGGCCTCGAGCCGACGGCGGGCGTACCGGCGTTCGAGGTCGTGCCGACGACTGAGCTGTCACGGTCCGAACTTCAGGCGCGAGCGCTCACAGCTCCCGCGGTCAAGGCTGCCGAAGCGGACCGTTTGGTTGCAGACAAAAGTCGCTCTGCGGCGTGGGCTGCGTTCGCACCGACGTTGAGCGCATCTGCCAACGAGCGCGTCACCAATGCGACGGGTTTCGCCAATCGCAACACGCTCCTCACCCTTCAAGTCGCGGCCACCTGGTCACTCGATTATACGACGCTCGCTCAAGCTCGGGCGAGCAGTACCGCAGCGTCGTTGGCGAACGTGCGAGCGGAGCGTGCTCGGCAAGTCCAGCTCGATTACGCCAATGACGCGGCGGATCGCGTGGAGCTGCAAGTCGTCCGCGCTCGGTCGGCCGCCGCCGAAGAAGATGCCGCTCGTCAAGCGGTGGCGCTCTGGCGTGATCGCCTCACCGCGGGCAACGCAACCGCGCTTGAGTTGGTGCAGTCCGAGCGCGATGCCTTCGCCGCAACCGCGAGCCGGCTCCAGGCCGAAGCCGATCTCGCTTACGCGCGCGAGCTCCTCCAGGCGAAGACCAAGCGAGCGTTGCGATGAACGGCGGCTCCGTTCGGTTCGAGTCCCAGGCCGGCGTCCAGGACGCGCAAGGTGAAAGCGCGAGCCACCCGCCAGCGGCGCGAGCGCTGCCTGGCCGGGCGTCGCTTGGGGTGCGATGGCGCGCGATGGCCCGTGTCGGCATCAAGATGATGCTTCACGACAAGTTGAAGATGTTGGGGACGCTCGTCGGCGTCATCTTCGCCGTGCTCCTCGCGAATCAGCAGCTCGCGACCTTCATGGGGCTTTTGTCAAAAAACGTCCTCTTTCTCCGCAATTCCGGAGCCGACGTGTGGATAGCGCCACCCGGGACGAACCAGTTCCAAGCAGGCAAACAGCTCGGAGACTTTGCCTTGATGCGCGCACGCGTGACGGACGGGGTCGAGTGGGCGGAGCCGCTCCTTCTTGGAGGTGCGACCGTGGCGACTCCGGTGGGCGGAGCGGAGCCGGTGACCCTCATCGGCGTCCACCTGCCGATCACGGGCGGTGGACCGTGGAATATGGTCGCCGGCAAACCGGAGGTTCTCGCGCGCCCCGACACGATGATCTTCGAGGATGCCGACCGCGAGAAGCTCGGCGGCTTGAATCTCGGCAGTGTCCGAGAAGTCAGCGGTCACAAGGTGCAGGTCGGTGGCTTCACCTATGGACTCATCCCGTTCGGACCGAGCTACGCTTTCGCCGGCTTCGATCTGGCGCGCGAGCTCTTGAAAGTCCCGCGTGACAGGCTCAACTTCGTGATGGTCAAGGTCAAGCCCGGCGTCGATCCGAAGCGCATGGCGACGGACCTCCAAGCACGTCTCGGTGGCGACGTGAAGGTCATGACTCGCGAGCAATACATGACGAACATTTACACCTTTTTGCTCAAGTCGACGCCGATTGGGATCACCTTTGGAACCTCGACGGTGTTCGGCCTCATCGTCGGCTTCGTCATCGTTTCGTTGTCGATGTTCTCGGCCGTCGTCGATAATTTGCGCGAGTTTGGAACCCTGAAAGCCCTCGGCACAACCACCGCTGATCTCGCGAAGCTCTTGTTCGTGCAGTCGGTCGCTTACGCCGTGGTCGGTTCCACCATCGGCCTCGCGCTCGTGTCGAATCTCGCCAACGCGATTCGGTCTCCCAGGCTGGCGCTGGTGCTGTTGCCGCAGACCTTCGGTGGAACGTTCGTCGTGATGACAATCCTCTGTGTCATCGCCTCCTCGCTCGCGCTGTTCCGCTTGCATAGGCTCGAACCCGCCGTGGTGTTTCGATGAGGAGGGCCGGACAATGTTAGCCATCGATGCCAGCAAGGTCGTGAAGACCTACGGTGAAGGGGAGGCGGCCACCCACGTCTTGAAGGAAGTCGACTTCAAGGTAAAACAGGGCGAATTCGTGTTTCTCGAAGGTCCGAGCGGCAGCGGAAAGACGACCCTCCTCTCGATCATGGGCTGCGTTCTCGCGGCGACGAGCGGGGAGGTCAGCCTCTTTGGAAAGCGCATCTCCGGCAGGAAGCAGAGCGAGCTACCAAGCCTCAGGGTCTCGTATCTGGGCTTCATCTTCCAGGGACACAATCTCATCGCGAGCCTGACGGCCGCCCAGAACATCGCGCTGCAACTCGAGCTGCGCGGTTACTCGTCACGAGCCGCGATGAAGGAGGCTGAAGCCTTGCTCGACCGCGTGGGCATGGGCGACCGGTCTCACCACAAACCCGGTGAGCTCTCGGGCGGGCAACGGCAGCGCGTGAGCGTGGCCCGTGCTCTGGCGGGTGGTCCGCCGATCATCCTTGCCGATGAGCCGACCGCCAGCCTCGATGCGCAGGCGGGGCTGCTCGTGACCGAGATGTTGCGTTCGCTCGCGAAGGAGCGCGGTCACTCGGTGGTGGTCGTCACGCACGACAACCGCATTTTTCACCTCGCGGATCGCCTGGTGCATATCGAAGACGGACGGATCACGGGAGAATCGGCATGAGTGATGTGAAGCAAAAGCTCTATAAAGTTGCACGTTATGGCGCGCTCGTCGTTGGCGGCGCGTTCGCGATAAGCTCCATCTACCGCGCGGTGACGGCCGGTCCGGCGACGGTGCCCCGGAAGAACGACCTCGTGAAGGCGGAGCGAATCATTCCGCCCCAAGGGCCTGGAGGAGACTTGAAGATCGAGACCCCGACGGGTGATTTGCTGGCCGGGAACGGCCTGGTCGAGACCTACGGCAAAGAGACCAAAGTCGCGGCGCAGGTGCCCGGAGTCGTTGCCGCTATCTTCGTGAAGGAAGGCGAGCGAGTCGAAGCTGGAAAGCTCATGCTCGAGTTGGCGAACGAACCCGAGAAAGCCTCCCTGGTGTCCGCGGAGGCTGCGATTCATCAAGCCGAAGCGGAGCTTGCCAAGGTGCAAGCAGGCTCCAGGGCGGAGGAGATCGAGGCGGCTGAACGCGAGAGCGCGGCTGCGAAAGCTCGGGCTGACTTGTCCGCGCGGGTGCTGTCCCGTCTCGCGCCGCTCGGCGCTTCGGGCGCGGCCTCCGGGGACGAGGTGGACCGTGCGCGACTCGCGGCGGCGGCTGACCTCGAAGCGTCGAAGGCCTCGCTGGCGCGGGCGGCGCTCGTTCATCGTGGTTCACGCTGGGAAGACGTGGCCCTGCAGCGCGCGAAGGTAGCGACAGCGACGGCGCAACGCGACGAAGCGAAGGTGCGTCTCGAACGGCTCGTGCTGAAGGCACCGACCGCAGGCGACGTGCTTCAGGTGAAGTTTCGAGTGGGCGAGTACTACCAACCGACCGGCGTCGAGCCGCTCTTCGTGCTCGGAGACACGACCAAGTTGCGGGTGCGGATGGATCTCGACGAACGCGATGTCGGGCGAGTCGTCGTAGGTGCGCCGGCCTTCGTGACCGCGGATGCGTTCCCGGGTCGTCGCTTCAGCGGCAAGGTGATGGAAATCGGGCATCGCATGGGCCGTAAGAACGTGCGCAGCGACGATCCCATTGAGCGCATCGACACCAAAATTCTAGAGGTTTTGCTCGATCTAGACGACGCGAAGGACCTCGTCCCCGGTCTGCGTGTCCTCGCGTACGCGACCGCGAAGAAAAACTGACTCGCACCGTTTCGAGGCCCAGCGGGAGGCTCGCGGGGCAAGTCGTCCCTTGTAAAACGCGTGGAAGTGTCGAGGCCACTCGGGGCTGAGCGCGTTCTCAGAGGCCTACTTAAAGAGGTGATACGCGCTGAAGATGGCCAGTCCTAGAAAGAGGCACACAGCGACTCCGAATCCAACGAGCAGCGCGATGGGGCGCCGCCGAAATTGAGTGCTGAGGTCGCCCAACGTGCGCTCGCTGAAAGTAACCAGACATTGCGAGCGGCAGCGTCCGTCACGGATGGCGCGCAGCTCCTCGAGCATCTCGCGAGCGCTCTGCCACCGGTCTGCCGGGGCGTGCTGAAGGCCTTTTTCGAGAAAGTAGCCGAGGGCGACCGGGATCCCGTACCGCTTGTGGAGGGCGTGCCATGAAGGGGCGACCATGGTCATCACGCGGAGGATGAGAGCGTTCAGATCTGCGACGTCGTCGTGAAGGTGTTCTCCGCAAAGAAATTCATGAAACATGAGGCAGACGGAATAGAGATCGCTACGGCCGTCGAGCGTGTCCGTGGCTCCGCTGGCTTGTTCCGGTGACATAAAAATCGGCGTCCCGATGAGCGTGCCTGACTGGGTATCCGCCATCCGCGTGCTGGTGCTGGTGCTGGTGCCGTTGCCGTTGTCCGCCGGTCCCGTTGCGAGAGCCTGTCGTCCTTCGCTGAAGTTTTTCATCGGGCGCGCGACGCCCCAGTCCAGCAGCAGAACTTCACCGCATGGACCCACCATTACGTTCGCTGGCTTGATGTCGCGGTGCAAGATACCTTTCGCGTGAGCGTGCTCGAGCGCGTGCAAAACGGCAATCATGACCTCGATGCGCCGTGTTGAGTCCCAGTGCGCGATTGTCGCAGGATCGCGCGCGGCGATGCGTTCAATGATGGCCTCGAGGGTCTCGCCATCGACGTATTTCATCACGTAGAAAAACTCACCGTCCTCGTCGAGTCCGACATCGTGGATGGGAACGATGCCTGGATGGTCGAGCTTTCCGATGATGCGCACCTCATCGACGAAGCGAATCACGTCCGGCGCGCCACTTCCTGGGAGCAGCCTTTTCCGTGCAACTTTGCGTCCGATGTCCCGGTCGTCGACCAGCGTGACCTCGCCCATGCCGCCCACTCCGAGCGATTTCAAAGGGACGTAGCGCGGCCCCGCGCCCGTCTCGACCTGGACGCGTTCGCCGTCGATCGAAACACGAGGTAGCGTCGACGTGGCCCCCGTGCGGCCCCCTGTCGGCATCAAACTGGCCTTGGGCACTTCCGAAGGCAAGGCGACGCGCGGTGCCGCGATGGTCTTTGAAAGCCCAAGGGTCTCTGTCGATAGCGAGGTTGACACGCTGGGACGTTAACACACCCAAAATAAAGCAAAAATGCTTCCTCGCCGGCTTTGTTGAACCGCGGCTCGGACGTGCCTGCGCTTGGCCTTTGGAAACCCAGTTTCCGCTTTCATCGGGGCGCACACGCTCGGCACGCCGTCACCCGCTCGTCACCTGCCATGCCCTTCGGGACGAGCGTTTGGATGCACGAAAGGGTCGACAGGGCAGGCCGATACGGTTGACAGTTCGCGTCGCATGAAAATCAGGAGCTTCGCTGTGCGCGTGTGTTTCCCGCTTCCCGAAGGCTGCGACATCCGCCGCGCGGCCTCGATGGATGATTGCACCGTGGGCTCTGCCTTCCAATGATGCTCGCCTGGTCGTTCGCTGCCAGAACCGTGGAAGAGGTCACGCGTTTGGTGCGCGCTCTCGGCAAACATCGCTACGTCCACGAGGTGGACCATCGGATCCACTGGGCCGTCGATGCCGCCCTCGCCCAGCATCCGACGTTTGCTCCGCATGCCGCGGCCTTCGAGGCTCAGCGCCGTCGTGAGCCGGGCCTCGATCCCACGTCACGCGATCCGCGGCTTCACCGCGCGGCGACCATCGACGAAGTCCACACCGCGCTTACGGTGTTTTGGTCTGCCGAGCAAGACGGTGCGACCGCCCGCGAGCGCTTGCTCGACGTGTTGGTGAGCGCCGGACTCTCCGTCGGCGAGCACGAGCCCTGGCACGGTTCGCCAGAAGAGCCGCCCCACCCGGAGTTGCTCTTGCTCGATTGGGTGTTGCTCCCTGTCGATAAGCTCGACGCCGAGCGTCACGCGGGCGCAATCGACGCACTGAAAGACACCGATGAGGAGAGCGATCCTGCTGTTCTCATCTATCAAGAGGGCCCGATCCTCGCGGCCCCGGAGCTGACGCGCGGGGCACGAAATGGTGTCCTGTCGGAGGAGTTTCTGGTGTGGTCAGAGGAGCCCTATCTCTATGCGGACTACGTGTTTCGCGGCGCCGCCAAGGCCGCCAAGCTCGGGTTGCCGCCCTGTGGTTACTTCGATCTCTAGTCGTTTTTGGGCTGCCCCGTGAAGCCCTTCGCGAGCGTCACCGAAGCAGAGACCGCGCGCCGAAAGCTCATGGCCGAAAGAGGCCGCGCTTCAGCCGTACGTAAGCTCGAACAAGGTTCGCGAAAGCCTATGGTCGCGGCAACGCGGCCGTCCGTTTCGACCCTTCTTTGGTCTTCGCGTAAAGGTCGGCCGCCGCTCGCAGTTCGTCCGCGATCTCGCGTCGTAGTTCGGGTGGTCCGAGCACTTCGAGCTTCGGCCCATAGCTCTTGAGCCAGCCGCGAAGCTCGAGCGTGTTCGCGACTGTTGCCACCAGCAGCGCCGAGCCATCTGGCTGAATGGACAGCACTTGGTCCTGTGCCAGCCGAAGCTCATCGAGCGTCGGGGTCACGTCGGGGTGCAGCTGCAGTCGCAGTTTGATGGGTTCTTCGCCTTTGCTGAAGGCGAGGTTGCCGCGCCGAATGTGGTCGTCGATGTTGAAGTCCCGAGGCACGATGCGCTTACCCCCAATGTTGGTCGCGGCGCGCATGCGGTGCAGGTGAAGTTGACGCACTCCCTCGCGTCCGGCGATCGTGCACACGAGAGTCATCACCACTTCTCGCGATACGAGCACGAGCGGCGTCACTTCGTAGCGTTCACCCTCGGACTTGTTCCGGCCTCGGTAGTCCACGAGCAGGCACTGATCCGCGAGCAGTGTCTCGTAGACGACGCGCAAGACCTCGGCATCGATGATCGGGGGCAATTGAGGTAGCCCACGCGGTAAAACGCGAATCTTTTTCCGCCAAGAGCGCATGGTCGCCGAGCCGCTCAAAACCTCTTCGGCGCGCCGTTGCTGGTGCTTGAGATGCTCGAAGGTGGCCGCCGGAAGCAAGTGTTTTGCCTGTTCAAACGCGATCCGCAACGTGAGGGCCGCATGGGCGTTCATCGGCGGATACTCGCGCATTTTGGCATCCCTTTTCCAAGACCATTGGAAGGGCTTCGTCGCGTCGTGGCACACCATGTCGGGTTCCCCCCGAGCGAGGTCCGCGCAGGTCTTCTGCAGCCAGCGAGCGGAATGCCGGAGCCCTTGGAACGAGAGCAACCGCGCGAGTTCGGGGGTCGAAACCCGGTCCGGCTCCCGTGGGATCAACGTGCGTAGAAGTTGCTGAATATCAGCGGGCCGGTTCATGCGTCTCGCGCCCTGCCTAACGGTGAGCCTTCGTCCTGGCAAGTGCTCTTGGCTTCCCGAGGCGCGGAGTTCCTTTACCGTGACGCAAAGCGCACCCTGGTGGCCCATGCAGCCGTGCTTGCCGATTGCAACGGGGACGCCTACTCTGACCTCATGCGATCGCTACGCTATTCGACGGGCGTTGTCTGTCTCTCCTTCGCCACCCTAGGGATGCAGTTTGGCTGCAATGAGCTCGTCGGCGGCAGCGATGTATCGGTGGACGATGCGAACGCGACCGGGACTCCGTCGACGGGCGCGGACGCGGATGGCGCCCATTCGGCCTTGCCGACGGCCACCCTCAACTGCGCCTACACTCCGGCCGATCCGGGTGTCGCGGATGCAAAGCAATTGCCAAGCACGCTCAAATGGCAAGGCTATGCCCCTGGAAGTGATGACGTCGTCACGGTCAACGCGAGCGACTTTTTTGACTGCAACGGTTCAAAGGGCTTCGATGTCGTGGTCTTCGAGATGGCGAAATTTTACTGCGGGTCGTGCGAGCAGGACGCCGCGACGCTCGAGGGTCGTCTCGCAGCTTGGCGTGCGAAGGGTTACGGCGTCGCGTGGGTCACGACGTTGGTGACCGGACCCGATGGCGCGGGTCCGCCGACTGTCGCGGGTGCCAAGGAATGGCGTGACAAACACAACTTCAAGACCGTGCACGTCGTCGCCGATCCGGGCTATCAATTGCTGCCTTCCGGGAAGAGCTCCTTTGGTACGCCGTCCTTCGTCGTCGTCGATCCGCGCACGCAAACCGTCGTGAAGTGGCTGGAAGGTTTGGGCGCGCAAGACTCCGTCGTCGAGGCCACCGCACAAAAGAATGCCGCTACTCACTAGACCCTCGCCGAAAAGGCCCTAGCCTTACTGGCTTTTGCAAATTGCCAACGCGGGGGGCCCTCGCCCAAAAGCGTCGCGAGCGACGAATCCCTAGGCATTTTTTTATTAAGTAACATGCGCGAGCGATAGGCACTTCCGGTCCCTTCCGCGAACCCGCCCGACGGGATTTGGCGCGCAGCAGCTTTTCGGCGAGGGTCTCACTAGTCCGGATTATTCACGGGCGCTCGTGGCCCATCGCGGTACGTCGCATGGGCTTCGAAGCGCAGCTCATAAGCGCATTCGCCGTCGCGGGTGTGTCCCCCGCAGCGATGAACGCCGTGAAAGAGTGCGCTGCCAGCTCCCAGTTCTTTGAGTACCAAGCCGCTGAGGTCATGGCCGCCGTCGTTGCATTCTCGGTCCGAGCAGGCGAACTCAAACAACGCTGGCGCGCGCTCGATGATGATCACGCGCTTGTGGCGGACCTCGTGTCCGGGGACGTTGGCCCGCTCCTCGATCACCTGGAGGTCGAGCTGAAGCAGGGTCGGCACCGCATCGCGCAGCCTCGGCGCTTCGTCTTGTTTGCGTTTGCGCTCGGCTGCTTCTCGAAATGCCTCCGAATGACGTCGCATGCTGGCTCCTTCTACGAATGACGGGGGCGCATCAGGTCTCGCGGTTCCGCGTTGAGGATGCCCTGCGTCTCTGCAACGTAACCACGCGGACGGCACTTCGCTTCAGCGCCGCCGGACTTTGATTCAACGGCGTCGTCGTTCTCGGCGGCGAAGAAGCCAGACGGCGCCGAGCAGCGCACCCCAACCACCGCCGGACCGATCGCCGGCGCGGTCCTGGACGCTGCAGGTGCAGCCCCCCGATACGACGCTGTTCGGTGGCGCGACCGTTGGTGAATGCCCGAGGCTGGCGCTCGTCTTGGTCACACAACCACTTTGGGTGGTCGTCTGAAGTTCCAGCGGCACGGCTCCTTGGGCGTCGAATTCCAGGGTTACCGTCAACTGCTGCCCCGGCTCGATGCGCCCAAGCGAGCAGGCGATGGTCGCATTCACACAGCTTCCCTGCGACGGTGCCACGAGCACGAGCTTGGCGTCCGCGTACGAGCCCGTGAGGTTGATGCCCTCGACAGGGCTGGTCCCGGGGTTGGCGATCGTCACCATTCGGACGACGCGCGTGGTCTTGCTAGGCCGCGTGTCAACGCTGAGTTGCAGTTCCTCGTGCCTCGCTCCATCGAGCGGGATCTGTTCCCATGAGGCGTCGAGCCGGTTGTTGTGATGCAGGAGGAGAACGCTCGGCAGCGGGCCCTCGTCGACGGCCTTGGGCCGCACGCGAACTCGAACCGGCTCCCCGTTTAAAAAGACCGGGCGTCCCGCGTTCGGTGCGAGCACGGCGGTGTCGAGCAACGGGTGTGCGACGTCGTACTCGACCGGGATGGTCGTGTCGTCATAGGTCGGCGTCTCGAGGCGATCGGCGAAAGCGGCGTAACGAAACGTGGTCTTCTCCGCAGTCACTCCGATGTCGCGTGCGAAGACCGGCAACACGAGCACTTGATTGACGAAGGGTGCCGAGTCGGCCTGGCTTCGAGGGACGATGTTGACGAACCGGCGCTCCCCGACCTGTTCCCCTTTGGCATTCGTGACCACCGTGACCAGCACGTCCAGGTAAGGGGGCTGGCTTCCATAGGGGACGACGCTCAGCGTCCACTCGAAGGCCTTGTCCGCGTCGCTGTCGATGTGGATCCCGATCGGGGCGAACGGGCCGGCCGCCGGAGTCGCAAAGGGGCCTGCAACGACCACCGCGAAGAACAAGGTCGTCTCGTCGATGGCGCCTTTCGTAGCAAAATCACTCGCAATGCCAACAGCTCGGAGGTCCGTTGCGGCAACGGCTGGGTTCCCTGCGGACACCGCGTTTGCTTCGTCAAGCGTCCCTAGCTCAAAGGCGGTCATGAGTGGGGATGGGTGCGCCGAGGGGCCCTTCAGGGGGATGGCGAAGTCTCCGGAGCGCTGGTTGGTTTCGCAGCCAATGGGGAGCTCCGCATGTTGGTCTGCCGCGGCTCGCAGCACCGCGTAATACGGAAGTCCAAGCGTTCCCTCGGCGCTCGTAAGGCGGACGTGCCCCATCGCTTCGTTCAAGTAGTGTCGAGCGTAATCGGCCTGCGCGACGGGCGTCAGGGCGTCGGGCGGTGGATCTCCGAGGAGCGAGGGCTCGAAGTCGAGGGTCACCTCGAGCGTCGCCTTGGCTCCCGCCGAGAGCGTCAACGACGTCGGCGCCACCGTCACGAGAACGCCTGGCAGAGCGTCGAGCGGCTCGACTGTGAGGGCGAACTTCTGCGTGTGATCGCCGTGGTTTTCGACGAGCACGCTGGCCTTCTTCGTCACGGGGATGTCCGAAATGACGGCGCCAAAGGCGACGGCGACGTCACCGAGTTGGCTGTCGGAACGGAGGGTGACTTGGCTCTCGGTGGCGGCATCGACGGCGACGCGACCTGAGCCTTGGCGTGTCAGGGGGAAAGGCATTCCGTTCGATGCGCGGAGCGTCACCGCCGTGTTCATCAAGAGGGCCTTGATGTCCCCGGGGCCGAAAGTGGGATGAGCTTGTCGAGTGAGTGCCGCCGCGCCGGCCGCCATCGGGCACGCCATCGAGGTGCCAAACATGACGACCCCCGCGGTTCCGCTGCCAACTTTTGCCGAGAGGATATCGGCGCCTGGAGCGCTGATGTCCGGCTTCAACCTGAGGTCATCGATCGAGGGACCACGCGAGCTGAAGCCGGCGACAGGTTCGGCGCCCGGGCCTTGGTAACGCTCCCCGCCGACGAGCCGGAGCGTAACGCCCATGGCAAGCTTTTCTCTCAGCTTTTTACCATCGTTTTGTCGGATCAAGACCGCCGCAATGGCGACGGAGCCGGGGCCCCCCATGACGAACGGCTCGTTCGAGTCTTGGTCATCGACGACCACCGCCGCGAGGGCTCCAGCCGCCAGGGCATTCGCGAGCTTCGTGATGAACGGGCACGACCCGCGGTCGATGAGGGCAATGCGTCCGGTCACCTCGCTCGCGTTGTCGAAGGGGGCGCAGCCGTTCGTCGGACTGGACGCCGTGAGCTCTCCCGTGACAGTGCCAACGGCGACGAGCGGCGTGGACACGGGGCCCTCGGCGGAAGGAAAGCTCCCGGCAATCGACGCGGGCGCTTCGACGTGAAGGGGTACCCACGGACGGTCTTCGCTGGCCGCCACCGTGAGCACCTGGCGCAGCGTTCCGGGCGCACCGCCGTCGAAGAACGCATCGCCATCGTTGCCGGCAGCGACGACGATGAGCGTACCGAGTTTGAAGAGGGTGTCCGTCGCCTTCACCTCGGTGCTAGCGCCGAGCCCGTACGCGCCGCCGAGCGACATGTTGACCACGTCGAGGCGGTCGCTGAAGTCGCCGTCGAGATTCGGATCCGCGGCGCGCTCGAGTGCGAGCGGGATGAGCCCACTCGAGCCGTTGCAGCCGAACACCCGTAAGGCGACGAGCGACGCCCGGGGAGCGACTCCCGGCGCGACCGAAAAGGTGCTGAGCGCCAGCGTCGCGTCGTAATTCCCTGCGTAGGAGAGCCCCGCCGGAGTGACGCCGTTACCGGCCGCGATCCCCGCGACGTGCGTTCCGTGGCCGCCGGCGAACTCGCCGTTCGTGCCCTTGTTGCAATCGAGCGGGTCGGCATCGGGGGCCGGCGTGTTCGCCTTCGGGTTGCCCGCGTCGTAGGCGTCGCCGGCAAAGTCCCAGCCTCCGATGACTCGGGTCGTGGGGAAGCTGCCGGGCTCGACGAGCTCGCGATTGTTCGCTTCGTACTCGCTAGCGTCACCGCTGCCACCGAAGTCGGCGTGGGTGTAGTCGATGCCGGAATCGATGATGCCGATGCGGACGCCCTCGCCGTGAACACCGTTCACGCCCGTCCAGGCGGTCGGCGCTCCGGTCACCGGCACCGCGCTCGCGAGGCTCGGTCGGTAGAGCGGCGCGCGAGTCACCTCGAGCACCCCTGGCTCCTTTTGCAGGCGTGCGGCATCGTCGTCGGTTGCCAGCACCAGCATCCCATTCGTCAGGCGGGTGAGCTCGCCAACGATGGTTCCATGCGCTCCAATCGTCGGGCGAAGCCGCGCATGTTCAGCCTCGAGCGCGCGGAGTCGAATCCGCGACCTGAGTGCCCTGTCGCCGGTTCCTTGGGCCAGCCATACGTCCGCGGCTGAAAGCCCCTCGAGGCGAACTTGCCAGAGCTGGAGCGGGTCCGAAGCGCCATCGGCCAGGGCCGAGGAATAGGATCTCAGCGACTCGGCCGGTTCAGCACAGCCGGCCCCGCCAAGCAAACACAGCGCCCCGATGACGGCACGGGGAAGGAGCCCGCGTAAAAGCATGCAAGAGCCTACCTCGAAACGCCCCGATGACCCACGACGACTCGGTCCCTGCGGTCGAAGTTCGGTGTAAGCTCAGCCCCTCTCAACATGGACTCCGAAACGCCGCTCGGCGTGATTCAAGCCACGGGTCACCGATCCATCGCGCGTCTTTCGAACGCCTGGTATGTGCTTGCGACGTCGGGGGAATTGACGAATAAGCCGCTCGCGCGAACGCTCTACGGGATGCCGCTCGTGCTCTTCCGCGACGTCGCGCTCCGGCCAGCGGCGTTGCTCGACCGCTGCGCCCATCGGAATGCGCCGCTCTCCCTCGGACGCTGCGAGGCCGGGACGGTCGAATGCGCTTATCACGGCTGGCGTTTTGATGCCGCGGGGCGTGCGGCACGAATTCCGAGTCTCATTGGGCCGCACCCCGAACGCTCGCTTGTCCCGAGCTTCGCGACCCGTGAACAGGCCGGCCTCGTGTGGGTCTACGCGACGCCGAACATCGCGCCGACCCATGAACCCTTTGAGCTTGCCGACCTCGGTCCCGGGTACGCGACTGTCACGCGGATGGTCGAAGCTTCGGGTACCCTCCACGCCACCGTCGAGAACGCGCTCGATGTTCCACACACAGGTTTTCTGCATCGCGGTCTGTTCCGTGGAGCCGGGAAGACGAACCGCATTCGCGCCGTCGTGACCCGCGCGGGTGACCGGGTTCAGACCGAATACATCGGTGAGCCACGCCCCGAGGGGCTGCTCGGTCGGCTGCTATCGCCATCGGGCGGTGTGGTCACCCACTACGATCGCTTCATTTTGCCGTGCGTCGCCGAGGTCGAGTATCGAATTGGCGCGGAGAATCACATTCTCGTCTCGGCGATGGCGACGCCTGTCGAGGACACGTTGACGCGTCTTTTTGCAGTGATTCGCTTCCGTACGAGGCTCCCGGCCTGGCTCGTTAAGCAGGTGCTCGAGCCCATCGCGTTGCGCATTTTTGCCCAGGACGCTCGGATGCTCGAGCGGCAGACGGCGGCGGCCGCGCGCTTCGGGGGTGAGCACTACATGTCGACCGAGCTCGACCTGATGGGGCCTCAAATATGGCGGCTTTTACGGCAGGCGGAGCTTGGAAAGACCCGTCCCGGCAACGATGAGCCCGACAGCTGGCGACGTGAGGTTGAACTCGAGGTGTGAGCGCCCCTCGGGCCTGCGTCTCGTGGCGCTTCGGAACCTCAGCGTTGCAACTTCAACGCCGCAACCTCAGCCGAACTTCGGCACCGAGTTGATGACGCGTCGGTCGATCTGATTGAAGGACGTGATCGCCTGCTCCATCGCTTCGAACATGCGGCTCGCAGCCATGAGATCGGTCATCGCGCGGATGGTGGAGGCATTGCTCTCTTCGAGCTTACCGACCTCGACCGTCTCCTTGCTTTGGACGGGCGCCCCGGCCTCGGGTTGCGCTTGGAGGATCCCTTGCCCTTCGTAGGCCATTTGATCCGGTCGGGCAAACGTCACCAGTCGCAGAAAGCCGACGGATTGACCCGAGCTCGTGACTTCACCCTGCGCGTTGACTTCAGCACCCGAAACGGTGCTCACGACGAGGGGTTTGCGCGCGTCGCTCAGCACGGTTTGGCCGCGCTGGGTCGTCAGCGTGCCGTCGGGCGCGATCTTGAGGGACCCGGCTCGGGTGTAACGCTCTCCCGCTTGGGTTTGAACCGCGAGAAAAGAATTCTGCCCGAGCGCGATGTCGAGCGAGCCACCGGTCTCACGGAGTGCACCGGGAGTCATGTCGATGGCGGTTTTCCGAACCGCCGAAAAGCGAATGGTTTCGCTCGGACGCTGCGCTCGCGAAAGGACTTCATGGAACACCGGCGTGACCGCCCGGTAACCGGTTGTGTCGATGTTGGCGAGGTTCTGGGCAGTCGCTTCGAGCGAAGTGTAGTGCGCGAGCGCTCCACTCAATGCTGCGTAAATGCCATCCGCCATGTCCTACTCCTTACCGATGTCTGCGCGCAGTCGGTGCATCGCCTCGGCATGAAGCTGGCACACCCGCGATTCGCTCACCTGCAGCACCGCACCAATCTCGCGCAAGGTGCAGTCTTCTTGATAATAGAGCGCAAGAACTTGCTGCAGCCGTAACGGCAACCGCTCGATGGCCCCTGCGACGTGGGCTGCGAGCATGCGCTGGTCCGCCACTTCGTCGGGGGCCTCGTTCTTGTCGCTGGCAACGTCGATCTGATCGAGATCGACGATTTCGAGGCGGCTCATGCCCGCACTCGAGATTTGTGTCAGGAGGTTCCGGTAGCCGTCGAGATCGAGACCGAGTGCGTCCGCGATCTCCTCCTCCTCCGGCGGCCGACCGAGATCACGGGTCAGGTCCGTGATGCTGCGCGTGACTCGGCGCGAAGCGTTCCTCGCCTGGCGTGTGGCGGGGTCCAGTCCGCGCAAGTAGTCGAGCATCGCTCCGCGAACTCGGTGCGACGCATAGGCTTCGAACTCCTCCGTCGGCATCTCGGGAGCGCTTCGCGCAAAGGCTTCGACGAGCCCGACCCAGCCACATGAAATCAAGTCTCCAATGCTGATGTGACTGGGAACTCGACGCGCCAATCGCATGGCGATGCGTCTCACCAGCGGCAGAAACCGCTCGTAGTCCTCGCGGGAGAGGGTTCGCTTCGGAGCGTTCATGTTGACTTGAGCTAAGGCCATCAGAGCGGATCTCGGGGGCGTAACGCAATTGTGTAATGCAAAGTCTCTCGCACGGCTCAGTTGGCGTAACGATGCCGTGGCGCCAGGTAGTCGAGAATGCGCCCGGCGGTGGCCGGCGCGATGTCTTCGGGGACACGCTGTCCGTGGCAGAGGAGCGTGATGGGCAACTCCGCGCAGGCGGGACCGTGAATGAGGCCACCGGGGGCCGTTGTGAGGTCGAGTTTCGTGATGGCGATTGCGGTCGGCGAACAGGCCGCGTAGCGAGCGCAAACCGCCGTGGCGTCCGTGTACCTCAACGCCGCGTCGAGGCAGAGAAGGACGTGACGGGTGCGGTCCTCCCAGCCAGTTCCCTTCGCGTCGCGCTGTCGTGTCGCGCCCACGCCGAGCTCGACCGCTTGTTCGCCCTCGGGGCCTCGTCCTGCGGTGTCGACGATGACGATGTCGCTCTCCGACTTACGGATCGCCCGGTGCAGCTCTTTTTGCTGCTTCACGATGATGCACTCGCACCCGAGCAAATCCGCGTAGCACTCGAGTTGCTCGACGGCACCGACGCGGTACGTATCGCAGCCGACGAACGTTACGGTTGCCCCGTGGTTCGCGATGGCGGCGGCGGCCAGTTTCGCCGCGGTGGTGGTCTTGCCGACACCAGGCGGACCTACGAGCGCTATCATGCGTCTCTCCGTGGTCGCTAGGGGCCAGGCGCGAACCTTGATGAGGTCGGCGAGTGCGTCCCGATAGGCTTCCACCAGGCTCTCATCGTCGCCCTCATGGTGACGCAGTCGCTTCGAAAGTGCGCGTGCCGGCGCTCCCGTCAAACCACTGTCGTCGATCATTCGCTCGACGCGCTCGGGGGCGCTCGTCCGTGGTGCCATCTCATCCACCGCTCGGCGAATGCTGTGTAGTTGGCTTTGAACCTTGTCGGGGGAGCTCGCCATTCGGTAAAGCATGGCTCGCACGGCGCGCACCTCGTTTTCGATGCGCGCGATGTCGGCGCTGGACGCTCGGCCGCCGCCCTGCTCGGGAGCCTCCTCGCCGTCCTCGTAAACTCCCCGGGCAAAGTGCAAAGTCCCGGTGGTCTCCGGCACGGAAGTCCTTGACGGCGCATACCCACGTGCGACCGGTGCCTCTGCAAGTGCTCCGTCGAGCATCGCTCCGGTGACGCTCTGGCCCACCTCGATTTCAAACTCGGTGGCGCCGAGGACGCCTGAAAAACCCTTCTGCTTTACCTTGCGCCGTTGCAAGACGACGACATCTGGACCGAACACGGTCTCTGCGGCATCGCGAGCTTCGCTCAAGGTGCGTCCCCGGAAGGTGCGGTTCATCGTCATACTCCTTGTCCCAATGCATGGACCGCGCCACGTCCGAGTGACTCAACGACGCGCAGCGGGACTGCCGGTTCGACTTCGCGGAACGACACCACCGCGTATTGCGGAACCTTGTGTTCGAAGATCGCGCGGACGTAACGGCGAAGGTCCGGGGGCGCAATAACGATGGGACTGACGGATAATGCTGCGAATTTCGAGAGTGCGCCCTGCGCCTGCTGTGCCAGGTCGTTTAGCAGCTTGGGGTCGAGCGCGCCGCCTATCCCTTGCGCTATCTCGCGGAGCGAAGTTCGCAGGGTATCCTCGAGGCGCGGGTCGAGCGCCAATGCGGCGACGGAGCCGTCCCGTCCCGTGACGGCCGCTGTAATCTGCGTCGCCAGTCGCTCGCGCACAAGCTCGGTCAGTTGCTCGGAGTCTTTCGTCTGCTCGGAGAGATCGGCCAGCGACTCCATGATCGTCCGAAGGTCTCGGACACTGACATGTTCTCGTAGGAGGTTGCGCAGCACGCGGAGGATATCACCCAGGGTGAGCAGCGTGGGGACCACGTCATCGACCAGCTTCGGATACTTCTTCGCAAGAAGATCGAGCAAATGCTGGACTTCTTGGCGACCGATCAGGCGGTAGGCGTTGTTTCGGATGAGCTCGCCGAAGTGGGTGGCCATCACCGTTGCGTGGTCCACGACCGTGTACCCGAGCGCCTCGGCCATGTCGCTGTCACGGCGCAGGATCCAGCGAGCCGGCATGCCGAAGGTCGGCTCGGTGGTCGCATCACCTTCGAGCGGCGGCGAGTTGCCGGTTGGGTCGATAGCCAGGATGCGTCCATTGACGCACGTTCCCTCCGCGATGGCGTTCCCTGAGAATAGAATGCGATATTGCCCCGGCTGCAGGTCCAGGTTGTCGCAAATGTGAGCCGACGGGACGACGATCCCAAGCTCCCGCGCGATTTCGCGACGTAGCGAACCCACTCGGTCGAGCAGCGTTCCGCCCGCGGCCGCGTCGACGAGGTGGACGAGCTCGTAGCCGAGTTCCAGCGTGAGCACGTCGAGCCCGAGCGCTTTGTCCACGTCCTCGGCCGAGCCGGGCTTCAGTGCCTTCGTGCCCTCGGCACCGGCACCGATGCTACCGCTGGTCGCGCCCGTGGCACCCACGACGGCATCCTTCTTGGGAGCCTCCGCGGGGCGGCTCGCGACGTATGCGAGCAAGCCCGCGAAGCTCAAGAGCGGCAGGGTCGGCATGCCCGGCACCAGTCCAAGGGCTGCGATGATGCCCGCGGTCATGGCCACCGGGCGGCGGCGCCCGAAGAGCTGCGTCATGAAGGTGTCGGCGATCTGCTCGCCGGCGGCGCTTCGCGTCACGACGATGCCGGCGGCCGATGAGATCAAAAGTGCCGGTATTTGCGACACCAATGCGTCTCCGACGCTGAGTACGGAGAACGTCTCGGCTGATTTCCCGAGCTCCATTCCACGAACCACGCCGATGATCAAACCGCCGATGAGGTTGATGGCCGTGATGAGCAGCCCCGCGACCGCGTCGCCTTGGACGAACTTGCTCGCACCATCCATCGCACCGTAGAAATCCGCTTCCTGCTCGAGCTCCTTGCGGCGCTTTCGCGCGTCGTCGTTCGTCAGATTCCCCGCCGACAGGTCGGCGTCGATGGCCATCTGCTTGCCCGGCATGGCATCGAGGGTGAAACGCGCCGCAACCTCTGCGATGCGGCCTGCGCCCTTCGTGATGACGACGAAGTTGATGACGACGAGAATGAGAAAGACGACGAGGCCGACGACGATTTGACCGCCGACGACGAAGTGACCGAAGGCCTCGATCATTTGACCGGCGACGTCGGAACCCTCGTGGCCGTGAAGCAAAATGAGCCGCGTGCTCGCGACGTTCAAGCTGAGGCGCAACAGCGTGGCCACGAGAACAATCGTCGGAAAAGCGCTGAACTCGAGCGCATCGCGAATGAACAACGCGGTGAGAAAAATGATGATCGAGAGCGCGACCGAGAACGTCAGGAGCACGTCCAGTAAGATCGGCGGCACCGGCATCACCATCATCAGGACGACGCCGATGATCCCGAGGGGAACGGCGATGTCCCGAATCCGAAGCGGAGCTAGGTTCGCGCTCTCCATGCCTAGGGCCGTGCTTATTCATGGTCCGTGCCAGTTTCGGCGACGGAAGCCCTTATGCCGTACGCGCTACCTGAGCGGACCGTGACGCCGTTTTTGCTGATTTTCGTGGCGTTCGGCGCTTCTTCGCGCCTCTCAGCGAGTAGACGAACGCCAAAACTTTGGCGACGGCGACGTAATGTTGACCGGGGATCGATCGCCCGATTTCGACCTCTGCATCGAGGGCCCGCGCGAGGCGCCGGTTCTCCAGGATCGGGATCCCGTGCTTGCGTGCTTCTGCGCGGATTTTAAGGGCGAACTCGTCGTGACCCTTGGCGACCACCACCGGTGCAAAGTCCTTGTCCGAGTAGCGCAAGGCGACGGCGATGTGGGTCGGATTCGTCACGATGGCATCGGCGCTCGCGACCGCAGCGAGGACGCGCTTACGCGACGCCTGCTGCATTTTTTCTCGGATTTTTGCTTTAATCTTGGGGTTCTGGTCGTACTGCCGCATTTCATCGCGGAGTTCCTGGTCGCTCATGCGCATCGATTTCTCGAGCTGGTAGCGGTTGTAGGCGTAGTCCAGGACCCCCAGAACGACGAGAACGGCCAGCGACTTCAACGCCAGGCGTGTGAGAATTTGGGCTATCAGCGTCACGGACGGTGCCACCGGAGCACCCGTCATTCCGAGCAGGGGCGGCACGTCGCGCAAGAGCTCGCGGTAACAGACCCACGCCACGATGCAGACGCGCATCATCGAGATGATGAGCTCGCCGATGGCGTGCTTGAAGTTCACCAGTTCTTTGAGTTTTGGCAGCGGATTCAGCTTTTCGAACTTGAGCGAAAGCATCTCGGGATAGAAGCGAAACCCGGCTTGCCATGCACCGGCCAGGCCGCCCGCAACCGCCGCGGCGATGGCCGGAGGAACCGCCAGGGTGTAGAGCGCGCCCGGAATAGCCGCTGCGATCACGTCTCCATCTCCTCGTTGAACGGCCGACAAATCGCCGTGGCAACGCTGGAAGAACTCGTAAATGACTTGCGCTTGTCGATCAGAGTACGCGAGCGTTGCAGCAAGGACGGCGCCCAAAACCGCGATGGTGGTGGTGTCCCGCGCGCGAGCAAAGCGCCCCTCCTTGCGAGCGTCCTCTCGACGCTTGGCTGTTGCGGCATGGGGCTTGTCGCCTTCGGCTGCCATCAGACCTCGCTCAACGTGAGGAGTAGGTCATCAAGGAAACCCGGAATGACTTGGTAATAGCCGACCATTCCCTCGGCCATCATCGGCAACGAAGACATGAACGTGATGAGTCCGCTGGCGACGAGGACTGCGAAGCCGACGCTAAAAATCTGTAAGTTCGGCGCGACTCTGGAGACCAGTGCGAGCGCAGCCTGCACCGCCAAGGAGATGCCCAGGACGGGTAGTGCGAGACTCATTCCCACGTCGAACGAGCGCCCCACCAGCGAGAGAAAGGATGGAATGGCCCCGCTGATGTTCATCTCAGAGCCGACTGGAAGCACGCGAAACGACTCGATGAGGTAGGCCAATACGGTGCGATGCGTCCCGCTTGCGATCGCGAGCAAGAGCGCCAGCACAATGGAAATTTGCCCAATGGCTTGGGTCTGGCCGCCGAAGTCCGGGTTCATTGAGCTGGGTGCCGAGAGCCACGACGCCTGGCTCACGAGCCCGGCCATGAACTCCGCTGCAATGATAACGAGACGAAACGCTCCGCCGATGAGCAAGCCCACTGCCGCTTCGCGGGCCGTGACGAGCAAAAGATCGAGGCCAAAGTGAAGTTCGGCTCGCGGTGGCCCGAGAAGGATCCCGATGGTGAGGCCCAGCGTCGCGGCGAGCATCGCTCGGCTTTCTTTTGGAACCCAGGCACCGGGGATCGGTGACACGACGAGGAAGCCACCGATGCGACTGAAGACCAGCGCGATTGCGATGGCGTACTCGAGCATCCCGGTCGCAGTCATCGGGGGCTTTAGCGGACGACCTGGGTGATGCGCGAGAAGGTTTCGCGCGTGTATTGCACGGTGCGCGAGGCAAGTGAGGTGCCTCCCACCAGCACGACGAGCATGACGCATCCCGCCTTCACGACGAAGCCGATGCTGGCCTCGTTGATCTGGGTGGCGGTCTGCACGATGCCGATGAGCACACCGCCCACCAAGGCCGCGCCAAGCACGGGCCCACCCACGAAGATCGTCGTCTTGATGAGATCGGTCATCAGCATGATGGCTTCATCGATGTTCATGCAAAGCTCCGAAGAAGGGATTCGGTGAGCAGATGCCACCCGTCTACAACGACGAAAAGCAGCAATTTAAGCGGCAAGCTGATGCTTGTGGGTGGAACCATCATCATGCCCATGCTCATCAAGGTGGATGCCACGGCGATGTCCACGAGCAGAAACGGAAGGAGCACGAGCACACCCATCTGGAACGAAGTGGTCAGCTCGCTGATGACGAACGCAGGGATCGCGATTCGCATCGGCACCTCGGTCTCGGTCTTCGGAAAGTCCATTCTGGCGGCGTTGTAGAACAGGGCCAGGTCGGCTTCGCGGGTCTGCCTGAGCATGAACGCTCGAATGGGAGTGACCGCCTTGTCGATGGCTTCGGTCTCGGTGAGCTTGCCGGCAGAGTAGGGCTTGTACGCATCTTCGACGATGCGCTCGGTGACCGGAGCCATCGTGAACATCGTCAAAAAGAGGGCGATTCCAACGATGACCTGAGTGGGGGGAGTCTGCTGTGAGCCGATGCCGGTGCGGACGAACGAGAGCACGATGATCGAACGCGTGAAGGAGGTCATCGAGAGCACGATGGCCGGCAAGAGCGACAGGATCGTGAGCAGTGCAAGGACCTTCAGAGGGCCGGTGAGCCCCTTGTTCGCCAGCTCGACGAGGTCCTGCGTGCCCGGCGTGGCTCCCATCACCGACCTCGCGATTGACGTAGGCGCAAGAGGCTTTGCGCTTGCTCACCGAGGTCGGGACGTGAGCGACCTTCGGGGCGAGAGTTTCGGAGCTCTTGGAGTTCGCGTGCGGCCGGGGATTGCCGCGCCCGATTGCGTGTCGCTTCGCGGCGCGCGATCTCACGTTCGTAGTCGGCCTCCGCTGAGAGTTCGGAAGTGTGCTCTGCGTGTAGCGACGCGCGTGCACTCGAGCGGCCGGGTAGGCTTTCGGGTGCGCGAGTCTTCAGGCGGGCGGCAAACTGCTCGAGCTTCTCCCGAGCAGCGACGAGTGCCCCGTCGAAGTGGGGCTCGTGCTCGGTGGGCGACTCAGGGTCGGTGCCCTCGTCGAGCAGCGCCGTGGCCTCGCTCCCGGTGGCGAGGACGGCAAGCCGTGAGATGGACCCCGGCGTGACACCGAGCAACAGCTTTTGTCCGTCGATGTCCACCACCAGCAGCTCGCTACGGACGCCAATTCCCGTGCGGCTGACGATCGTCATCGTGTGCGACCGCGCCGGTGCTTTGAGCAGCCCACGCTTTCGCAGGAGGTAGACTGCTCCGCCGACGATGAGGCCGCAGACGGCGAGCTTGATCCAGATGCTATCCGAGGGCGTTTGTGCCGAGAGTTCAAGGGGCTTCTCGGGTGTGCGCCGGATCACGAGCGGGCGTTCGGGTTCGCGCCGCGGCTCTCGGTGGTCGTTCGGAAGGAGGGAGTCGGATTCGCGCGAAGGCGTCGGCTCGTCCGTCCGAACCCGCGGTTCGGTCGTGTCCTCGCGCCGGCTGGCGTGCTCGGAGCCTTTCTCGTCCGTCCGGCTTGCGGCCTTTTCGGGTGCTGTGCCCTTCTCGGTCTGGGCTGTGCGCCCAGTGGGCCGTGGGGGCTCGGCGGCGACTGCCGGGAAGGTCAACGACGTGGCGATAAGCGCCAATGCACTGACAGTGATGCGATTCATGAGTGACCCTCCGGGTTCAGAAGTTCGGTGATCCGAACGCCATAGCGATCGCCGACGACAACCGCTTCGCCGCGGCCGAGGAGTTGCCCGTTGACGTAGATATCGATGGGCTCGCCTGCAGCCTTGCTGAGTTCGATGGTCGCGCCGGTCGTAAGGCGCAAAATTTCGTCGATTTTCATGCGTCTTCGCCCGATTTCGAGCGTGAGCTCGACCTCGACGTCCTTCAGGAGCGCGAAAGCGCCGATGCTGCCGTCGCGTGGGCTAAACGGGTTTTCGGGAGGCACAACAGGGGATTCGTCCGCCATGATGCCTCACAGCAAAGCAAGCATCATGCCCCACCCGGAATCGCTTCCGTGGGTGCTTCATGAAGTGGTCCGCCGCCTCTCGGGGGCAGACTTTTGGGGCCTGAGTCCGCCGTACTCGGTTCGAGTGCCCGGCGTGTTGCGCCCTTGTCCTTGGCTCGGCCGAGAGTCAGCGCCGTGGTGGGGTACCTCGCCCCCGTGGGTCTGGCGTCTCAGCCGGCAGGCGAGGCGCCGGCTCGGGTCGCGGCGGCACGTCCGGCTCCTTGCGCGCCGTCAATTGAATCGCAATCTGCGAGCCAACGGTCCTCGGTTGGCCCTTGAACAGCACTTCGCTCTCGATGCGCACGTCCACGTCGCCGTCCACCGGGACGTCGAGACGCAGGGTATCGCCTACTCGGAGCTTGGCCAGGTCACCCAACTTGAACTTGATTCGACCGAGTTCCGCGACGACGTTGACGTGAACCTCCCGCACGGTGGCCGCGACGCGCAGGTCAATTCGCTCGACTTTCTTTGACTGGTTCGCAGCCCGCGCGGCGTTCAGTGCCGTCTTGCTCACGGCGAGGAGAATCGTCCCAAAACTAACGCTTTCGACCGAACCCGGGGCGCTATTGGCCCCACCTCGGAGACTCGGCGCGTCGAAGTCGTCCAAGGAAAACTCTTTTTTCGTCTCTACTTTTGGCGCGTTATCCAGAAAATCAATTGGGATTTGAACCAAAATGCCGTCCGTCGTGCGCTCGTTGACGAGCAGCGGCAGTTTCGTGAGCGAAAGCCCAATCGACTTCGAGAGCCCGGTGGAAAGTCCGAGGACGATGCCCTTCACAATGCGGTCGATGAAGGCGCGTTGCGCGGCCGAAAGGGCTTTTTGCGGCAGCTTCGGGGTGTCCTGGCCGTCCCCCCCGAGCATGCCTTCGAGCATGAACCCGATGGCGGACGAATCGAGCGCCAACATCGCCCGTGAGCCGCCTGGATCGACAGCGAGCGGACAGAGGTAATAGGGCTGCTCGAGATTTTTTCCGAATTCGCTCGCACGCACCGTCGAAGTCGCGCCCGCCGCGGTGGTCGCGCGCCGCCGACCCAAGAAAGGCACGCCCCGCCGTACTCCAGCCGCGAGCGCCACGGCGGCCCGCCGCAGCGTCTCCTCGGCGAGCGCGCTGCCGCCTTCCGAAGTGACGGAGATCAAGGTCTCGTTTCGGATTGCTCGCGGCAAGCCGCCCGGGACCGCGGAGTCTCGCTCCTTATCGTCGAATGCCATCGCCATGATTCGCGGTTTCGAGCTGGGCTCCCCATCGGTCGCCCGCGTGAACGCTGCTCGTTACTGCGTCACCATCTCCTGGACGAGGACACGTTTGGCTGATTCCCCGCCGAGTTTATGAATGCGTTCGAGGAGATCCTCCGTCATTCGCTCCTTGGTGCGGGGATTCATGATTTCCTGGTAACTGAGGCTTCGGATGTATTCGTTCACCGTGTCGCGGACGCGCGGCACGAATGGCTCGAATTCCTCCTTCTTTGCCAGCTTCTCGAGCTCGATCGCGAGCGACAGTTTCAGCGGCTTATTCTCCTTCGTAACCTCGTCCGTGACCATCAAGACGAACGCTTTCAGCTCGACCGTGAATCCCGGCATCTTTTTCTCGTCGTGCCCAGTGGCCTCCGCGCCGTGCCCCGCCGCCGCGCCGCCGCCTCCGCCTCCTAATTTCGCGCCTCCAAAGGCTGCCAAACCGGCCAATACGGCAGGGAGTACGAGCCCCACCAGTTTTCCGCCACCGCCTCCGGCCGGCACCCCCGCGGCACCGTCGGGCGGGGTCTGGCTTTCTTTCTTTTCGTCGTCCGCCATGGGCTCTCCGCGTGAAGTCTTCGGTTAGTGGAGTTATCGCTTCAGGTTGACGGTTTCAACGAGCAGCTCGTCCGCGGTACTGATGGTTTTCGCATTTGCAGAAAATGCGCGTTGATAGGTGATCATATCGACAAATTGCGCACCGATGTCGACGTTGCTTTGCTCGACCGCACCCGCGACGATGGCACCGCGGCCGCCGGATGAGGCCGCGCCGACGCTTACCTGGCCCGAATCGGTGGTTTGCGAATAGAGGTTGTGGCCAGCGCGGGCAAGACCGTCGTTCGACGCGAAACGCGCGATCGCCACCTGGGCAATCGCGAACTTCTGGCTGTTGGAATAAACGCCGTTGACCGTGCCATCTGGCGCGACCTCCACCGAAGTGAGGTCGGCGGGTGCGTAACCGTCCTGGCTCTGGGCCGAGACGGCGCTGCGCTGACCGTATTGTGTGAGCCCTGTCAACCCCGTGCCGCCAGCGCCCAAGGGATCGCCGATCTTGAAGGTGATAAGTGAGTTGTGGGCAGCGTTTGGGTTTCCGGCATCCCAGGTGGGAATTTTCACTGTGACGGGGTCAGCGGAGCTGAGTCTGCCCGCTGCGTCGAAGGAAACCATGGGCGGACCGGCGGGAGGCCCTCCCACGGGCGTTGTGACTTCGGTGTTTCCGTTCAACACGTGAACCTCCCAGTTGTTCGTCACGTTCGGACCGGGCGCGGGAGTGCCGTCGTTGGTGCGGACGAAATAGGCATCGAGCCCATGGGGGTTGCCCTGCGAATCGAAGATGGTCAGGGACGTCGAGAAGTCCGACGTCGTCGCCGGGTTGAGCGGGTCGAAGCTGTTGGCTCCGCCGGATTTACCGAAGGCCGCTGCGTTGGCATCGAGGTTGGCGTCGATGGTCACGACGCTCGTTTCCTTGGGCGGCAACGTGAGCGTCTGCAGCTGGATATCACCCAGCGTACCGCCGAATTTGTTGCCAACGGGCGTGGTGAACCCCTGGAGCTTTAGCCCCGCAGAGCTGACCAGCGTGCCGTTCGCGTTGATGATGAAGCTGCCGTCACGCGAATAAAAGTTTCCTTCCAGACCGTCCACAGCTCCCTTGTAAACGAAGAACCCATCGCCGCTGAGTGCGAGGTCATTGGGGACGTCGGTGTTTCGGAGTGCTCCTTGGCTGAAGATTTGTTGCGCCCGCACCATTCGTGCGCCGGCCCCGGCGCCCTGCGACCGTTGGCCGCTGAAGTTGCCGAGGATGTCTTCGAACAACGCGCGGGATTGCTTGAACCCCACGGTGTTGGTGTTTGCGATGTTGTCGCCGACGATTCCGAGCGCTTCTTGTTGCGCTCGCAAACCGGAGACGGCCGTGTTCAGGGTCTTCGTGACACTCATGGTTCCTCCAAGCGTGTGGGATGAGGCTTCGTGCCTTCGTTCAAAGTTTCGGAATCATTGATTGAGCCGCGAGGCTCTGGAGCAGAGCGCTCACGTTGCTCAAATCGAGCCCCGCGAGCGGTGAGTTTTGCCCTGAGCTCGAGGCTTTTACCGCCACGAGGTCCGAGATTGGCGCGCGGGCCCCCGAGTCGAGGGTGACCTCCGGATAGCCTTTTTCGAAGGACACGCCGACGACGACTCCATGGACGTCGTTGGTCACTTCGACGGGCTGACCGCCAGCGTCGAGCGCCTCGACTTGAACCGTGTAATTGCCACGGGGAACGACGACTCCCGCGTCGTTGCGACCGTCCCAAGGAACCGCAACAGTCCCTTTTTCGTGGGCGCCCATGTCCATCGTGCGGACGGGCGCGCCCGAGGAATCGAAGATGGTGACCTTGGTGGAGGCCGCGTCGCCGGTGAGATTGGCGTTGAAGCCGGTTGGGTTCGAGCCATCGAAGTTGATGTACTTCCCGTGCACCGTGACTTCTTTGCCGATAAGGCTGACCGCTTCGTTCGAAGCAATGCCGCTCAGCTGCAGTGAGAGCGTATCGATGCCTTTGGTTTGCGCTATCGATTGCTCGAGCTGCGAGAAGGTCGCGAGCTGTTGCACGAACTGCGAGCTGTCGGCGGGCGACGTCGGGTCTTGGGCCTTCAGCTGCGCGATGAGCAACTTCAAAAACCCGTCTTTATCGACGGCGCCTTTGTTTGCCGCAGCGCCCTTGTCGCTGGGCTTGTGCATCATGTTAGCGATGCCGCTATTTTCAATTCCTTGGAGGGCCATCGTCTTTCACTTCTCCTCGAGCAGCGCCGCTGTCTCGCATTCGCATGCTGTTTCGCGTTCGGAACTTTAGAGCACGAACCGTACCGAACTCTCCAAGTCCGGCTCGAATTCGCGAGCGGCCTCTTCGCGCGCGCCCTTTCCGCGTTCGTTTTCCGTGTCTTTTTGCCTGTTTTCGCCCCCAGGCTCGCGGCTGTCGCTCCCTTCTGAGTCGATCTCGATCTGGCGCACGTCGACCGCGTCCTTTCTCAATTCCGCTTCGAGAAAGGCACTTGTGCTCTGAAGCATCGCCGCGGTGTCGCTCTGAGTGGCGCGGATGTCGATGTCGACCTCGCCCATGACCGTTCGCGCTGAGACGCTCACCGTTCCAAGCTCGCCGAGGTCGATTTTGCCCTCGGCTCCTTGGCGCAGTGTCATGTGGTTGACCGCCGAGGTGGCAGCGTCTTGACGACGTTCTCGCATCACGTGCTCGAGCTCGCGCTCCATTGACTCGCCGCGCTCCATGCGCGCCTTCGAGACGCCGGGTTGTTCTGACGGACTCCGCGACAGGAGCCCACCGCTCGGAGTGTGGCTCACCGAGTTCGGGGCCAAGCTCTTGGTCGACGCGCTGGTGATCGCAGCCGCGGCGACTGTCGAATCCGTCGCAGGGAAACTCGCCGACGCCGTGGCAGTCACCTGGGGCATGGAAGTTTCGTCGGTGTTGGAAGTGCCCTTCCGCCGCTCAGCTTCGCTCTGGAGTGGAGCGCCTTTTCGTTCGCTCGTTCCCATCGTGTCTCGCAGTCGCTCCGCCTCAAGGCGGGCCTCGGTTGCCCGCGTGGGCTCGCGCTCGGCGGCGGCAACTTCCGGCGCTGCCGGCTTCGAGGCGCGGAGCGACTTCGCGTGCGATCCGGCCGTCGCGCCGTTCATTGAGTTCTCGGCATTCTTCGCGTCGGGAAGTCCCGCGATAGCGCCGGTTCCTGGCTCGGCTTCGCGGGTGCCGCGGGCGGACGTCAGAAACTCCTTCCTTTCGCTGAGCGCGGCTCCACCCTCGGGTGTCTTACGAAGGCCGGAGGTCGTGTCGGAGTACCCGCCGACGGCGATGGGCGTTTCCGCGGTCAACAGGCTTCGACGCTCGCTCGCGGTTTCGCTCGCGGTCTCGCTCGCGGTCTCGCTCGCGGTTTCGCTCGCGGTCTCGCTCGCGGTCTCGCTCGCGGTTTCGCTCGCGGTCTCGCTCGCGGTCTCGCTCGCGGTCTCGCTCGCGGTCTCGCTCGCGGTTTCGCTCGCGGTTTCGGTTTTTTTGCTCAGCGGCGAGGGCTCTTCCGCGGGTGCTCCCCTGCTCTCGTTGGGGCTGGACCCAGAAGTCATCGCCGCTCTTGGCTGTTGTGCGTCGCTGCGCCCCCGTTCCTTTACGGAACTCTCGTGTTCGTCCGCGCGCGCCACCGATGACCGCGCCACACTCGGCGCCTTCGAAGAACGGCCGAGCGCCTCATGAAGTCGTGCTGTCGAGGGGCTTTGAACGTCGGCTCGGCGCGGCTCGGGACCCTTGGGCAGGAGAGCGTCTTTGGGTTGGGCGCTCCGAGTGGATGCGCGGTCGAACAACGAATCGAAGCTCGTGTCGTTCCCGTGCGCGGCACCCGCTGGGGCCTCTCGCAATGGCTTCGACAGCGAAGGGCTGGCATTCGCACGGGGGCTTTGCGTTGTTCGCGTGACACTGATCGTCATGATCCCGACTCCCTTGCCGACTTCTTCGTCGACGCTTTTGCCGCTAAAGCGCGGCATTTCAATCTGTCGACGGGGAATGAAGCACGATGCGTGCCGCTAGCTCATCGGTGAGCTGCTGGTCGGCGCGCTCACCCTCGACGCGGAGCAGTTCGGCTTCCGAGTCTCCCCATAGCTCCATTTTTCGAAGCTCGCGCTGAGCGTGGATTGCAGCGTCGATCTTCTGGCGCTCCACGAGCAACCGTTGCTCGTGAACTTCCTTTGCCAACTCAATTTCGCGACGGAGGGACGCCAAATGCATCCGCCGAAGCCCGAATTCGTGGACCGAGTCCAACGCCGCATCTTGCGTCTTCGTCGCCTCCTCGTTCCAGTGACGCTCGGCTCCCTGCACCCGCGCCTGGGCGGTCTCGCAGGCTCGCTGGGCTGCGGCAAGCTCCGCCTGCGCCCCGTCGCGCGCTCGTTCACGGAGCGCTACCAAGCGGACGATTCGCTTTAATTTCTGCCGACTCGACATCGCCTGGCTCGCCTGCTGCGTGGCCGCTCAGGGCCCACTTTTCAGCGTAGCGAATCCCTCCAAATTTCTTCGAGCTGCTTCAACACCAGTGCGAGGCTACTCGTCTCATCGAGGTCTTGCCGAACCAAGGTTTCAATCCGCGGGACTGCGGCCACGGCGGCATCGACGCGTGCGTCGCTGCCACGGACGTAGGCGCCAATTTTCAAAAGGTCCGAGGCTTCTCGGTACGCACCAAGCAGCTCGCGAATACGGTTCGCGTAAGTACGATGCTCGGGCTTTGCAATTTCGTTGAAAACACGCGTTACACTGGTCAACACATCGACCGCGGGGAAGATCCCCCGCTGCGCGAGTTCGCGCGAGAGCACGATGTGCCCATCGAGCGTGCCGCGAACCGTGTCGGCAATGGGGTCGTTCATGTCGTCGCCTTCGACAAGGACCGTGTAGATGGCGGTGATACTCCCTTCGTGCTCGCAATTCCCGGCCCGCTCGAAGAGCGCCGGCATGGCGGAGAAGACGCTCGGCGTGTAGCCCTTTGTGACCGGCGGTTCGCCCGCCGCGAGGGTGGCTTCCCGCAGTGCCATCGCGAAGCGCGTGACGGAGTCCATCATCAACAGCACGTGTTTTCCTTGGTCGCGGAAGTATTCCGCCACGGCTGTGGCGCGCAAGGCGCCTTGTGCGCGTACGAGTGGCGGCGCATCGCTCGTCGCAACAATCACGACCGCGTGCGCGAGGCCAGAGGTCCCGAGTGCGGTTCGCACGAACTCACCGACTTCGCGACCGCGCTCACCTATCAGGCCGACGACCACCACGTCCGCCTGCGCTCGACGCGCCATCATCGCAAGCATTGTGCTCTTGCCAACACCCGTGCCCGCGAAGAGCCCGAGCCGCTGCCCGCGTCCGATCGGCAACAGGCCATCGAGAACGCGGATCCGCGTCTCGACCTGCTCGTGAATGGGGCGCCGTGAGAAGGGATGAGGTGGGTCGCGGCGCAGCGGAACGCGGCTCGTGCACACCGGCGCGGGTCGGCCGTCGAGAGGCTGACCGAAGGCGTCGAGGACCCGTCCAAGGAGTGCGTTGCCAACGTCGACCTTCGCTCCGCCGGCTTTGCGAATGACGCGCATTCCGTGCTGCACGCCCGCGGTCGATCCGAGCGGCGCCGCGAGCAAGCGCCCTTGCCGAAACCCCAGCACTTCAAGGGCGAGTTTTCGGTCGGGCAGCGCGAGTTCGAGGCGGTCGCCGGTCGCTGCGTTCAGCCCTACGACTTCGACGAGGTGCCCGACGACCTCGTGGATTTGGCCTTCCGCGGGCATCGCCTCGGCGGCCTGGGCCCGTTTCACGTAAAGCGACAGATCGATGGCACTTCCCGTCATGGCTTCAACGCTCCTCGGTGACGCCCAAGGATTCGACGATGGTTCGCATGCGGGCCGTCAGGCTGCCGTCGATGCGACTGACGGTGCTCCGAATGTCGCACGAGCCGCGAGCGAGTTTCGCGTCCACGCGAGGCACGAATACGCGCCCTTCCGCATCGCGCCACGCATCTCTCGGGACTGAATCGAACACGTCTTGCGACACCACCACGAGCAGGTCGCGTTGCTCGGCGAGCGACTCGAGAGCTTTTTTTGCCCAGCTCGCAATGCGTCCGGTGTCGGTGGTCAACTCGCGGCCGACGATCCTCTCTGAAAGCGCCACGGCGAGCTCGACGACATCGGCTTCACACGTCTCAAGGAGCTGACGTCGCACGTGCTCCGCCGACGAAGCCATCGTGACAAGTTGTTGCTGGAGGGACTCGACCTCGGCCGTCATGACATCGAGTTCGCGCTCAAAATCGCGGCTCGACGACGGGGTTTGCTCGCCATCCTCGTGTCCTTCGTGCGTGCCTCCCCGCGACCCGTCAAACGCGCCTCCAAACACGCCCCGCCCGCCCGCGCGAGCATCGGAGCCTCGAGCCGCGAAGTGGCTTCCCGGTCCGGGTTTGGAACCGAGCGGATGAGCACCTGAGTCCGAGCTCGCCGGCTCGGTCCAGCGCGGTCGCTCGACCGGTTCCCCCGCGGTTTCAGCCCAAGGTACAGCCCGGCTCCTCGTGCCCTTATCGCTCCCTGCCATCGCTCACTCGTCGCCCCCTCGCCCAAGATCGAGCACCCCGTCTGCCTCGAGTCGTAGCGCGACCTGAACGACCTCTTGCCTGGCGCCCTCGACCTCCGATTTTCGGACCTTCCCAAGCACCTCGAGATCGTCACGAATGAGCGCGGATGCGCGCTCGGAAAGCCCGAGGAAGATAGCGTCGATGACCTCCTGAGGCGCGCCCTTTAGCGCGATCGTAAGACGTTCGGTCGGCACCTCGCGGAGCAGGGTTCGCATTGATTTGGCGTCCAGGCGAGCGAGATCGACGAAGGTGAACATAGCGAGGCGCATGTCGCGCGCGAGCTCGGGCTGTTTCTCTTCGATTTGTTCGAGCACCGCCGCCGACATCTGACGGCCGCCCGAGTTCAAGATGTCCGCCGCCCGCTTGATGCCGTCGAGTGTGAGGGAGGCCTCGTTGCTCGCTTGTGGCAGCTCAGCTGCAATCGCCGCGGCGACGTCGTTCAACACCTCCACGGGGAGGTCGGTCATCTTCGTCATGCGCATGAGGATGGCGGCTTCCCGCGCCGGCGGTAGCGCCTCAAGGATCGGTGCCGCGCGCTTCGGATCGAGGCGCGCCAGGATCGCTGCCACGAGTTGGTCTGTTTCCTCGGACAAGAGTGCCGCCACGGCTTCGGGCGGCGCCGCTTCGAGCTTCGGGATCGGCCCGTCATTCTCGACGTCAACGGGGATATCAGGGTTGCCGTTCAAGCCGCCGCGGGTGAGACGACGAAGGTATGGAAGGCCGCCTTTCGGCACGGCGACGGCGACGGCGCTCCGGGTGACGAACTCCTTGTAAGTCTCGTCGAGCGCGCTCGTGCTGACCTCGTGCATGGAACTCGCTATCTCGCGGAGCTTGCGGAGCTGCAGCGGGTCAAGTTCGTTGACGATCGGTGCTGCAACGGCCTCGTCGAGGGACAGGAGGAACAGAACCGCCTTTTGGGGATCGGTGAGGTTCGCTGTCGCCATGTTCTTCTCCTGCCGAGCTCGTGCGTTGGGGCATTCCAGATTCAGTCCCCCCCCAAGCCATACCTCGCAGGTACGCCTTGGGACTAGTCTATCGTCAAACTGTTGCGGGCGCCTGCTCGCCCGGCCGGGTCAGGCCGCGTTGTCCTTCGTCACTGGGAGCTCATAGCCTGCGAGCCAATGCCGCAAGACGAGAGCCGCGGTGGCCGGGTCGTCGCTTGCGCGGCGGAGGGCCTCGGTGCGGAAGGCGACCAGCTCCTCGGCAGGACGCTGCGGGTTGTCCTTGGCGGCCTCGAGCTGGAGTTTCACGATGCGCTCTTGCGCGGCAAGCTCCTTCGTTCTGGCCTTCGCCAGGCGCTCTCGGTACTTGCGGGCCGCGCGCAGCAGGATCATCAAGGCGATGGCGGCACCGAGCGTGATGGCTACGACTCGCGCCAAAGGCAGGTATTTACCGTACTTCGCCTTCATTGGCTCCGAGAGCGGCAAGAGGGTCGGCTCCTCGAAAGGCTCGGGAGTTTTCTCGATGAAGAAGGGCACAGACTCGACCGTGACGATGTCGCCTCGGTCTTCGTCGAAGCCGACTGCGCTCCGAACGAGCTGAGCGAGTTTGTCGATCTCGGGCTGCGTGCGCGGCGCCGCGGTGCCGTTCGGGCCCTCGCTTGGAACGGCATCGATCACCACGGCAACCGCCAGCCGCTTCACGTTCTGCGTGACGCTGACGCGGCGCTCCTGGACCCGGTCGATTTCGTAGTTTCGTGTGGATTGACGGCGCAGCGTCCCGCCGGGTGCGGCGTCGGCGCCGGCCCCGACGGCGGTCTCCGTGCCTGGCAGGGCGCCTTCGGCTCCGGGTACTCCAGCCACCGTGTTGTCGACGGGCGCTCCCGTCGCGGACTGCTCGACGAGCTGCTGTTCGCTGCGCATCGACGACCGACTGTGATCGTACTTGTCGGTGGTTGTTTCCACTTTGGCGCGATCGAGGTCGGCGGTCACACGCACGTCCACGTGCCCGGCTCCAAGGACCCGCTCGAGCATCGTGCGAGTGCGCTCTTCGAGAAGGGCCTCGATTCCACGGCGCTGAGTCAGGAGATCTTGTTCCGACGCGCTCGTCGAGCCGGCTTCGCCTTCGGGCATGGCGGGCCGCGGGCGGTGGAGCATGCGACCGTCCGTCGTGACGAGCGAGACGCGATCGGGATCGAGACCCTGAACCGCCGAAGAAACAAGGCTCACGACGCTCGATATTTCCTCGTCTTCCATCCGCGCGCCACGGAGTTTGACAACCACGGAGGCGGTTGCCGGTTCCTTTTTCTGGGCAAACACGGAAGCCTTCGGCAGGACGAGATGGACCCGGGCACTCTGCACGGAGTGAACGGTGCCGATGGTTCGTGCGAGCTCGCCTTCCATCGCGCGACGGTAGACGACCTGCTGTTCGAACTCTGTCGCGCCGAGCCGCATGTTGTCGAAGCTCTCGAAGCCGACGTGACCCCCTTTCGGGATCCCTTCGGCCGCGAGTTGAAGGCGGACCTCGTGCACTTTGTCGGTGGGGACCTTGATTGTGGTGCCGTCGCCCGTCAGCTCGAAGGGGATTTTCTGAGCCTTCAATTTCTCGACGATGGCTCCGGCATCTTCGCCTTCGAGGCGGCTGTAAAGAACGGAATACTCGCGCAAGAGCGGGGCCGCTGCGAAGTAGGCGGCCACGACCAGCGCGGTCGCGACGCCCGACAGCACAAACAGCTTCAGCGCGAAGGGAAGCCGCTGCCAGATGCTCTGAAGCTGGTTCAGCACATCCCGCGCGGCCGCCGGTAGCAGCGGCGCGTTGGGGTCGTTCTTGTTGGGTTCGGTCCGAGTTTCAGACATTGATTCGCCAAAGTTCGTGGAAGGCGTCGAGGAGCTTGGTGCGGACCGTTCCGACCATGCGAAGCGAAATCTCGGCTTCCTTTGCCGAGATCATCGTGCCGTGAAGATCATCGAAGGAGCCCCGGGCGAACGCTTGGGCCTGGGCCTCGGCGACGTGTCCGAGTTCGTTGGTCTTTTCGAGCCCCTTCGAAAGCAAGTCTCCGAAACTGGTGCCGTTGAGCGCGTCGGTTTGGTTGGACTTATCGGCCCAGTCGAGGTCGCCGACCTGAACGCCCTGTGCCGAGCCCCCGCCGAAGGCTCGGCCTTCCTGCAGTGGGCTCGTGCGGACCTCTGGGATCCCGTAAAGGCTTCCGGTTGCCGCCATGACTTACCGCCCAATCCGAAGGGCCGAGGCGGCCATCTGTTTGATCGATTCGATGGAGGTGACGCCTGCCTCGTAGGCTCGAGATGCAGTCATCATGTTGACCATCTCCGTCACGACATTGACGTTCGGTAACTCGACATAGCCTGCCGCGTCGGCGTCCGGATGCTGGGGGTCGTACACGAGTTGACCAGGGGTCTGATCGGGCTGTACGCGCGTCATCTCGACGGTTTTGATCGACCGCAGGACCGGATCGAACGAGCCGGGGCTCACCGAACGAGACTGAAAAACAGGATCGAGCCGGCGGTAGGGCTGCCCGTCTGCGCCTCGTGTCGTCCGTGCGTTCGCGAGGTTCGACGCGATGACGTTCATGCGCGCCCGCTCGGCCGAGAGTCCTGAGCCTGCGACCTCGAGCGCTGTGAAAATCCCCGGTGTAGCTCCGATTGCGCTCATGGTTATTTCCCGTCCCTGACGGCCCAGTCGAGGTTGTCCAGCGCGCCCTTCACCATCGAGGTGATCGCGTCGTAGCGAACGTTGTTTGAAGCAATTTTAACCGCTTCCCGATCGAGGCTGACGCTGTTGCCATCGGTTCCCTCGGGGGCGAACGCGTCTCTCCCTACGTGCCACTCGGGAGCTTTGCCCCCGCCCGCGCTGCCAAAATGCCCCGGTGCGCTCGCTTGCAGTTCGACCTGAAGCAAACCGCCGAACTCTCCGGCTTCACGCACGAGGTCCTGCGCTTTGTAGCCCGGCGTATCCACCTGCGTCAGGTTGGTCGTGAGAAGGGTCTGGCGTGCCAGATGGTAATCGAGCGCCCTGTGGAGCGGGTCCACGCTGCCGAGAATGGAGCTCATAGCAACTTCACCCTCATAGCAACTTCACGCTCATAGCAACTTCACGCTCATAGCAACTTCACTAAGCACACGGCGTGCCAGCCGCGAGCGGACGACTTGCGCCGAGCCGGTTGGCATCCAGGAGGAGCGCGGCTCTCCGATTTCGCAAACGGCCCTAAAATTGCCTAAGTGGGTCGGGGCGATCTAACCTCGAAAGTTCACACCGTGCTCAAACTGACTCGTCTCAACCGGCAAACAATCGGAATCAACGCCGACCACATCGTCACCATCGACGTTTCCCCCGACACGACTTTGCGCATGCTCGGCGGCGAGACCATCATCGTTCGAGAGTCCCTGGAGGAAGTGATCGACAGCTATGTGGCCTTGCGCCGGCGCGTTCACTCGTTCGGCCCCGGCGTCTGTCCGCTCGGCCGCGGCGATGGAGAGCGTCCGCTGGCCTTTGCGGTCCCGTCACGGGACCCGGAAGAGGAGTCCTGATTCATGGATCTTGGTCTGGTTTTCGGAATCATATTCGGCACATTTGCGGTGCTTTTGGGCAACAACCTCGAGCACGGCCTCGTCAGTGACGTCGTCGGTGGTCCGGCGCTCATCATCGTGCTCGGTGGCACCATCGGCGCGGTTTTCGTTCAGTTTCCGCCGGACGTGATCAAGGGCATGGGCGGGTGGCTCGGAAAGCTCTTCAAGAATGCGCATGTCGAGCACGGTAAGCTCATCGACGAGATCGTCGACCTTGCCACGCGCGCTCGGCGTGAAGGCATTCTCGGTCTCGAGAAGCTCGCCCCGAACGTGTCCCACCCATTTCTCTCCCGTGCGCTCATGATGGCGATCGATGGGGCTGACTCGAACACCATCCGCGACACGATGGAGATATCGATGCAGCAGGAGGAAGAAGAGGCCGAGAACGTAGGCAAAGCCTTCGAGGCCGCGGGAGGTTATGCCCCCACGGTCGGGATCATCGGCGCGGTGCTCGGGCTCATCCAGGTGATGAAAAACCTCTCCGACATCGAAGCGGTGGGGCATGGCATCGCGACGGCCTTCATTGCGACGATTTACGGGGTGGCTTTCGCGAACATGTTCATGATGCCCCTCGGCGGTCGCGTGAAGCTCCGTGCGAAGGAGGCCGCGCACGTTCAAGAGATGATGCTGCAGGGGGTGCTGGCGATTCAAGAGGGTACCAACCCGAAGCTTGTCCGCGACCGTCTGAACAGCTTCTTGAAAGAAAGCGAGCGCGCCAAGACGGCAGCGCCCGAGGGTGGCTGAGCCACGGCTGCAGCGACCTGACGCGCGTTTTTCTCAAGCTTCTCTTCCACTTGCCGTTACTCTCAGGGAGGTCTCTGTTCGACTCCCCCTGGCGTTCCGGGTCAGGGTTCACCGTGCATCGCGGCTCCAAGGCTCATGGCGAAGAAACACAAGCATCCCGAACACGTCAACCACGAGCGGTGGCTGATCAGTTACGCGGATTTCATCACGCTGCTCTTCGCATTTTTCGTCGTCATGTTTTCGGTGTCGCAGACCGACTCGAACAAGGTGGGCCGGTACTCCGAGTCTTTCGTCGAGGCGATGGGCGTGCACGTCTTGCAGGGCTCGATGGGCGTCTTTGACGGCACGAACTCACCGTTCTCGATGATGGCCAAAGCGGGGGTGAAGTACATCTCGAATGAGAAGACGAAGCTCGGTCAGATCGAGATCCAGATGCAGGCACTGCAAGCGCTCGTGGACTCGGCCCCGAACCAGAAAAGTGCTCAAGCCGCCATGGCGGCATTTTCTGCTGGCACGCAGGAAGCGAGGCTCATTCTCGCCATGGGCAACGGCCGTTCGGATCAGGAAGGCGCCGGCAAGGGCAAGCCGAAGGGCGACGGTGGCGATGGCGATGGTGCGAAAGCCGGGGGCCGTGACGCGGCGACCCCCCACGACGCAGCCAGCGCCGCTCCGTCGGGCAAAGACGGGCGCGGAGACCGTGAAACTGGCAACCGTGCCAGCGGCACCGAAGGCCCCGGAAAAGGCAGTGGCGGTGATGGCGACAAAGGCCTGAAAAAGGGCGCTGAGCCGACCGAGCCGCCACCCATCGGCTTTCGGATCCTACGACGCCGCAGCGAGCTCGTCCTGCGTCTCGATATCGATGTGCTCTTCAACAGCGGCGCCGACGAACTCGATCCGCGTGCACTCTCGTTGCTTGAGGCGTTGGGTCGAGAGCTCAAGGACAAGCCCGTGCTCGTCAAAGTCGAAGGGCATGCGGACAATCGCCCGATCCACACGACCCGTTTCCCATCGAATTGGCACCTGTCAAGTGCCCGCGCGACCGCTGTCGTGCTCGTTCTCATGGAAAAAGCTGGGGTCCCGCCGTCGCGACTGGCGGCGTCCGGGCTCGGCGAGCATCAACCGTTGGCATCGAACGATACCGAAGCCGGTCGCGCGAAAAACCGTCGCGTCGACATCGTGATTGGGCTCGACCCGGTTTATGCGGACAGCGAAGAAGCGACCGCTGCGGCGAAGACCGCGGCCGCAACGGCCGAAGCGGCGGCGCGCCCGATGGACAAGAAGAACGAAGACAGGGGCACGAAACCTGCAAAGGGAGCCGAGACCCATCACTGAGCGCGCTTTGGGTTGGAGCGAAGGCTTTGCCGCGGCGTGCCGGTGCTCGGTCCAAGTCTCCTCGTCAACGCCATCGTCATGCAACGAATTGCCCGCTGTCTCGTGCTCACCGCCGTTGCGACTTGTTCGCTGCCGGCTGCCGCACAGGAGCTGCACGCCGCTGGTGCCGCGGACATCCTTCTCGGCATCGAGGGCGGCGGCAGCGGCTACGCGGCGGGCATTCGGCGCACCCGGACGATGTTGCGATTCGGTGCCGAAGGCCATGTCGATGAAACGCCCCGGCACTGGTTCGGGGTCGGCGCGCTCATCGAGTTGGAACCGCGCGGTTCTTTTGGCGCGGATCTCCGTTATCTGTTCCGATTTCGAGACACGATGGCCCTTCAGGCGGGTGCCACTGCGGTCCTCGCTCCCGCGAACATGATGGGTGCGACCTTTGGTTTCGCTTACCGTCGTGAGTTCTCGAAAGACCTCGAGCTGAACGTCAATCCGCTCGTGAACGTGTATTTTCTCGGTGGCGACTTGCCCACCGACACCGTGATCTGGCAAGGCATGGTCTCCGTAGGAGCGCGCATTGCACTCTTTTAACGCGTCTTCGCCACGGCTGCGCCGGGTGCCCGTCGCTGCGTGGGCCGCTGTCGGTTCGGCTGTCGCTTTGGCTGTCGTTTTGGCGGGTGCCTTCGTCACTCCGAGCTGCGTGCCCTCGGATGCGTGCTTGCGCATCTCCGACTGCCAGAGTGGCTTTACCTGCATTGCTGGTCGCTGTGCCCTTGACGGCGCCGCAGGCGGCGCAGGCGGCGTAGGCGGCGTGGGCGGCGTGGGCGGCGTAGGCGGCGTAGGCGGCGTGGGCGGCGTAGGCGGCGTAGGCGGCGTAGGCGGCGTAGGCGGCGTAGGCGGCGTAGGTGGCGCAACTGGCGTAGGCGGCGCAACTGGCGTAGGCGGCGCAACTGGCGTAGGCGGCGCAACTGGCGTAGGCGGCGCAACTGGCGTAGGCGGCGCGGGTGGCGCGGGTGGCGTGGCTGTCCCTTAGGGGTCGTCAGCCGTCTGACGGACGAGCCGCCAAAGCGGCGACACCCTTTCAGAGAATGCCCACCCCGCTTCGAAGGTACGGCACGGCAGCGCGTGGGTTGAATCAGCGCTTCACCCCACCCGAAACGTATCGGCAGCCCCATCGCACGATGGCTCCGTAAGGCGGCGAAAGGACGCGCCCTCGCAACCGACGGGGGCGTGTGAGTTCTCAAGCGAACTTTTGTGACCCGAGACGAGCGTCCGGGGCGCCCTGTGCGCGTGATGAGAGCCGCTTACCCCGTCTCAAACAACGGTAGTTGCGCGTCGAAACGCACGTGTACGCGTACGTTCTCGCCATGGCCCGGAAGTTGCGAGGCTAGTCGGGACCATGTTCCGATCTCTTTACGTCGCCGCCACTGGCATGGTCGCTCAAGAGACCCGGCTGGATGTGATCGCCAACAACCTCGCGAATGCGAACACCGCTGGCTTCAAGCGCCAGGATGCCGAGTTCGAGGACCTCATCTACCAGCAGGTCCGAACGCCCGGTCGCCTCGCCGACGGTGGCATGGGGCCCACCGGCGTGCAGATTGGGCTCGGTAGCCGAGTCGTCGCGACCCCGCGCTACTTCTCGCAAGGGACCATCGAGCAGACGGGCAATCCGCTCGATCTCGCCATCGAGGGCAAGGGCTTCATGTCCGTTACCAGGCCCGATGGCACCGTTGCCTACACACGGGCCGGGCAGATGAAGCTCGATTCGCAGGGCCGCCTCACGAACACGAGCGGAATGCCTTTCGAGCCGCCGATCAACGTGCCCCTCGATGCCACGGACGTCATCATCGGGGCCGACGGCAAGGTCAGCGCGACCCAGCAGGGACAGCCGGCCCCCATCGAGCTCGGGCAACTGCAGCTCGTGATGTTTGCAAACCCGAACGGCCTGAAGCCCGTCGGTCACAACATGTACGAGGCCACGGCGTCGAGCGGGGATGCGCAGACCGGCTTGCCCACGACCGACGGCCGCGGTTCGATTCTCCAGAACGCTATCGAAGGGTCCAACGTCGAGGTCGTCAGGGAGATGATCGACATGATTCGCGTCCAAAGAGCTTACGAAATGAACTCGAAGGTCATCACAACTGCCGATGAAATGCTGCGCAAAGCATCGAGCCTCAAGTGAGCATGCGAACGTTTTGCCTACCCCTTTTGCTCGCGCTCGTTGGCGCGCCCTTCGAGCTCGAAGCCCGCGAGCGAACGAAGTCCGTGCCGCCGACGAACAGCGTTCGGACGGTGGAAGTCGCGACGAATCGCATCAAGCTTGGCGACATCGTCGTCGGCCTGGGAGAGCTTGGCGAGACCGACCTTGGTCCGGCTCCGGCGCCCGGGGTCGCGCGGCTCCTGACTCGCGAGGAAGTGATAGGACTGCTCGAAAGTCAGTCGATCGAAGGCGTCAACGGGGTCCCGGAAGCGGTGCGCGTGACTCGCAAGCTCGATACGCTAAAGAGCGAGGAATTGCGAAACCTGGCCGCCGAAGCTGTCGAGCTTTCGGGTCTCCGCCAAGGGGTCCAGCTGAAGTCGATGCAGGTTCCTTCAACCCTCAAGGTCGCGACGGGATGGGAGACCGTCACCGCAAACGTACCGAAAGCGCCCCGGCATCCCGGCGCCTGGACGACGTCGGTCGTCCTCGAGTTTGATGCCGCAGGACTGCGCGTCGCCAGGCTCTCGATACCGATGAGTTTTGAGATCTCGCCAAGCGGAGCGCTTCCGGACGTGAGCAAAGGCGACCTTGTCGTACTGGTTGTGAAGAGTGGCCTTGTCGAGGTCTCCACGCGCGCCACCGCCGGCGATAATGCAGACATCGGCGACACATTTCCGTTGACGCTTCGCCCGAGCGGCAAGGTCGTTCGAGCGCGCCTCGTGTCGAGGGACCACGCTGTCCTGGAAGGTTCGATGCCATGACCTCGAGAGCTTGTATCCTGGCCTTCGGCTGCCTGCTCGCCGGCTGCGGACCCCGCCACATTCAACCTTTCACGCCCCGCGAGCGAAATTACACGGCGGGCAAGTACGCACAGGTGGATCCGTCCAAACGCCCGTCTCAGGGCTCGCTCTTCAGCGACGGTGTGGGTGGTCTCCTCGAAGACACGCGCGCCGTTCGCGTCGGCGACGTCGTCGTCATTCGCTTGACCGAGGATTCCGATGCGTCCGGCGAGTCGAGCACCGATCTGCAGCGTAAGAACAAACTCAATGTGGGCGTCGACGCGGTCCTAGGCCTTGTTCCGGCCATCACAGCCGCCCATCCCAATATCGACCCCAAGCAGCTCCTGTCTTTTCTCAGCGAAGGCGACTTCAACGGCAAAGGCGACACGAAGCGCCGCGGTCAGCTCTCGGGCAGCATCGCCGTTCGGGTCGCTAGGGACATGCCGAATGGAGACCTCTACGTCGAGGGCACCAAGGTGATGCAGATCAACAACGAAGAATATCACCTCTACGTGTCTGGGCTCGTACGGCCCGCCGACATTGGACCCGACAACACCGTCGCTTCCACGCGCGTAGCCGATGCGCAGATCGAGTTCACGGGTCGCGGTGACATTGCGGATCAGCAGCGAAAAGGCTGGCTATCGCGCGGCATCGACGAGGTTACTCCGTTTTAAGCCACCGAGGGACCAGCACGATGAAACACGTTCCAACTTCAATTACGGATGGCCTTCGTAGCGTTGCAGCCGTGCTGGCGTTCACCATTCTGCTCTTTCCAGGTGTGGCCCGCGCCGAGAAGCTCCGCGATCTCGTCGCGATTGCGGGTGCTCGCGACAACCAGCTTATCGGTTACGGAGTCATCACTGGCCTCGGTGGCACGGGCGACGACATCACCGCGCCCATCGCGCTGCAGTCGACGCTCGCGATGCTGCGCCGCCTTGGGGTGCAGATCGACACAAAGCAACTGCGCCTTCGAAACATCGCGGCCGTGATGGTCACGGCAACCATTCCCGCGTTCGCGAGGCCCGGGACGCGCCTCGATGTCACCGTGTCCTCGATCGGCAACGCTCGCTCACTCGAGGGTGGCGTCTTGCTTCAGACGGTGATGAAGGGTGCCGACCGACGCAATTACGCGGTGGCCCAGGGAAGCATTTTGGTCGGCGGCTTCGCGGCCAAGGGTAAGAGCGGAAGCTCGGTGTCCACGGGCAGTGTCACCGCCGGTCGAGTCCCCGAGGGAGCGCTGGTCGAGCGTGACATTCAGGCGGTGTTCGTCGTCGATGGAAAGCTCGGCCTATCGCTCAGGCGCCCAAGTTTTTCGCTGGCTTCCAGGATCGCGAAGGCCGTCGAGGACGTGCTCGGCGAAGGCACGGCTTCCGCGAACGATGGGGGCAGCGTCGTCGTGACCGTGCCGGCTGAGTTTACGACTCGCTCGGTTGACCTGATAGCGCAGCTCGAGGACATCGAGGTCAAGCCTCAACGCGGCGCTCGCGTGGTTGTCAGCGAGCGGATGCAGACCATTGTGGCCGGCGGCGACGTTCGGCTCGCGCCGGTAGCAATCGTTCACGGCAATCTCACCATCGTCGTCAAGGAGCAGCCGCAAGTCTCGCAACCGGCAGCTCCCGCAGTCGTTGTTGCCGGCGCTGTTGACGGCCGTGGGCGAGGGGTTCGCAATCCCGCGGCCGTCGCTGCCGCGGCCGGTGGCGGACGGACGGTGGTGGTGCCTGACAGCACCGTGGAGGTGCAAGAGCAGCGCAGCAACGCCACCTTCATCAGTGGCGCCGCCTCCCTCGGAGACATTGCCCAATCGCTTGGTGCTCTCGGTCTTTCAGCGCGTGAGCTGATAAGTGTTCTGCAGTCGCTGAAGGCCGCGGGCGCGCTCGAAGCCGAGCTGGAGGTGGAGTGATGGGAGGCGTCAATCCGATGGCTGTGAATGGCGATTCTTTGGCGGTCGAGGGCCCCAAGACGGCACCCGTTCAGCTGAACGCTGCGAGGCTCCTCGGGCCAGCATCGAAGACGCATTCGCCCGCCGAGCTTGCCAAGCTGAAGGAGGCGGCTCAGCAGTTCGAAGCCATCTTCGTGCGCCAGCTCCTGAAAGGCGCAAAGATCACCGGAAAAATGGGTGATTCAGGCTACGGAAGCATGGCCCTCGAGGCGCTCTCGAGTGGCTTGACTCAGCGCGGCGGAATTGGCCTCGCGAAAGCGATCGAGGACTCGATCCGTCACGGAGTCCTTTCCGAAAAACTGCCGCAAAAGCTTGGGAAGCCATGAAGCCGGAGCACAACGAAGGCCCACTGCGCCCAACTCCTCGGTCAACGGTTTCCTATGCTGGCACTGTGTTTGCTATACTTTTCGATGAGAGTCGTCTGTCCGTAAGAGTTCGTCTGTCAGAGAGTTGGCCTGTTTTAGCAAGTCTGGCATGAGTCTGCCCACATCCTTCTTCGGCCCAATTTGGGCCGCCAACAGCTCAGCTTTTCGATCATCCCGCCAAGGGAGTTGAGCTTCGAGGTCGTCATGCGTATTCCCAGCTCCGTCTACAAAGGCCCTGTCAACGTTGAGAGCACCGGTCCAGAGGCCGTCGGCAAAGGTGTCGATGCTAAGAAACTGGACGGAAAGCTCGATAACTCTGCCAAGAGCGGGGACGTCGAGACGCGCGTCCACGTGTCGAGGAAGGCGCTTCAACTCGCTACCGACAACGCCATCGACGTCGCCAAGATCGAACGTCTTCGCTCCGTCCTCGATGCCGGAAACTTTCGCGTCGACGCTCGCGCCATCGCGGCGCGGATCGTGAACGGAGACTGACCGTGACGCTGAGCGATGCGCTCGAAAGGCTCGACGCGTTGCTCCTCGAAGAGCGTCTCGCGATCTGTTCGATCGAAGCCGATCGCGTCCTGGCCATCGCCGACGAAAAGCTCGCCTTGCTCGAGGTCCTACGCGCCGGAGACTGGCTATCGGCCGGGGATTTGCGGCGCCGTTACCGGGAGCTCGTGCCGCGCCTTCGTGAGAATGGCGTGCTCCTCGCGCATGCGCGAAATTCTGCGCGTGAGCTCGTCCAAGCTTTGACCGCCGGCGGCTCCCCGACCTACGACGCGCGTGGTGTCGCCATCGTTGCTGCTGGCGCGCGGCGCGTATCGATCAACGCTTAGGTGCCCGAGTCCCGCGAAGGGACGGGTCTTTCGTCGCCCCCTCTTTGGCGAGGGCGACGAAAGACCCTTGATTTCGACGGGTATTGACTCGGGCACCGGTTGTTATTTTGCCCTCGATTCTGACGAATCGAGGGGCGGGTGCGCGAGTCCCGCGA